>DAWBVG010000459.1:0-3137 GCA_052279865.1 Muribaculaceae bacterium | reverse complement strand
ACCAAAGGGGCTGCCCTCGCGCTTAAATCAAATTTCTGTCTCTTCGAAGGAACATTCCGTAAATATCATGAGGTGAAAATTGATGGTGGAAATGACTGGAGATATTATCTTGAGCAGTGTGTGGATGCATCGGAGAAGCTTATGAGTGGTAAATACGGCACATATAAGCTATACACATCCGGTAAACCTGCTGAAGATTATCTCAATCTCTTCAATGCGCAGGATGCTAATAAGGATGAATATATTCTTGCTGTTAAGTACGATCAGATTCTCGGCATCAAGCACAATGCAAATGCTTTTACGCTTGTTGCAACACAAGGTCAGCCGGGATACACACGCAAGTTTGTGTGCACTTATCTTATGAAAGATGGAAGTCGATTCACAGATAAACCCGGTTGGCAGACAATGCCTTTTGTAGATGAAATCAAAGATCGTGATCCTCGTCTTCAGCAATCTATTCGCGGTCTCAATTATCACCGCAAGGGAGCTACTGCGATCCTGAGCACCGATTTTAAATTGTCGCAGACAGGTTATCAGCCAATAAAATTTGTGACAGAGAGCACTATGGGTAACTACAACATGGATATGAACAATACCACAAGTTGTGATCTCCCGGAATTCCGTTATGCTGAAACGCTTCTCAATCTGGCAGAGGCAAAAGCTGAACTTGGAACACTTTCGCAAACCGATATTAACAATACTGTAAATGAGCTTCGCAAACGAGTTGGCATGACAGGTATGCTTGATATGGCAACTGCTAATGCTAATCCGGATCCTTATCTTATGAATGAACAGACCGGATACACAACTCTTCCGACTGAGAATATTGGTGTGATTCTTGAGATTCGTCGCGAGCGTGGAATAGAAATGATTCAGGAAGGTCGCCGTTGGTGGGATCTCATGCGTTGGAAATGCGGTAAGATGATTGATCAGTCATTTAATGGTCAGTATATCGCAGGACCCGGCAGCTATGATATGTCAGGAGATGGTGTCCCAGATGTAATATTCTACGCATCAGGAACTGCGAAACCTAAAGCTCCTAACGGAGAGGCAGTGCTGGAGATTGGTAAGGATGTTGTTCTTTCTGATGGTAATACAGGCTATATCGTAGGTGCTGCTAATCAGGTAAGACAAGGATTCAATGAGGGTCGTGACTATTTATATCCGATTCCTACTGACGATAGAAACCTCAATCCGAATCTTGCTCAGAATCCCGGTTGGTAATTTTTTAAGACAGATTATTCAATATGAAAAGATCAATAAAATATTTAATGATATCACTCATTGCTGCAGTCGGGTGTGTTTTTACCGCGTGCAACGACGATGATACAAATATGTCAAGAATAGTGCTTGCGAGCACAGACGTTCTTGAATATGAGGCACTCCCGAGTGGACCTCAGATAATTACAATCACTTCAGATGCTGATTGGGTGGCAGAGGCACCGGGATGGATAACAGTTTCTCCTGCTTCTGGGAATGCCGGTCAGACAGAAGTTGAGATCATGGTCAATGATAACCTCCGTGAGAATCTTCCCGACAATCCCCGTCGTGGTAACGTCCTTTTCAAAGGTCGCAATCTTGAAAGTATTGCAACGGTTATCATTCGCCAAAATGGTGACAAATTCCGTGATCCAATCGATTACACGATTGAATCAATTGCCAATGTAGAGGATGAAACAGTTGTGCGTCTTCCTGAAATGACTGTTGTTGCTCTTACTTCGAATGGCTTTATCGCGACTGATGGCACTTCTTTTACGTATGTTAAAGAACCTACAACAACTGTAACTGTAGGTCAGAAAGTGAACATTGTTGGTGAGAAACATTCCGACAGCATGCATATGACCTATATGCTTGGTGAACGAATCTCAGATGCAGGAACCGGCACATTACCGACAGTAACACCATTCGATATTTCAACGACACTTGACCAGACCGAGGGCAACGTTTATAAGTATGTTACTGTTACCGGTGATTTCGATGGCACTGCGATTGCTGTTTCAGGAATGACCAACAAAGTTTATCTTATTGATCCCGCCGCTGAATTGGGCGTTAATCAATTGGGTGGACATAAAGTTGCAGTGACAGGATATTTTGCAGGAGTTGCAGCTCCCGTTGTAAACGTTATCCCAACACAGATTGAAGACCTTGGTGTTAATGAGAAGGTATTTTTCTTCGATGATTTCTCATGGATGGAAAATTGGGTTAATGTCGGTAATGGTAAAGGACGCTGTGCTGATCAGGTAGGTGCTGGAAACAACGGAGGTATTTGTCCTCAGTTGCAGTCTGTTATTTATGAAGGTCTGTCGGCTTATGATGCATTGCTTGAAAAAGGATATGATTTTGAATTCATGGGTAACCCCAATGTTGTTAAAGCCGGAGAAGGGGCAAAACAAAGTACATATCTTCAGGATACATATCTGAAACTTGGTAAGACAGGTTATCACGTAGGTCTGGTTCTTCCTTCAATAGAAGGAGTATCAGCAGGAGATGAGCTGCTCTTGACATTTAACTGGTGTCCAATGGTAACAGGATCCGGGAACTTTGATAAGACACAGATCGTGGTTATCGTAAGGAATGGTTCAGAAGAGACCCAAGTCCCAGTGCCGCCGCATACACTTGTAAATAAAGAGAAGATGGTTTGGCAGAATGCGAATATCTCTTTGGGTGGTGTCAATATTGATGAAAATACAAAAATAATTATTCGCAATATCGACAGCCAGTGGCCAACCGATCCGGACTCATCAGATCCTGCGTTGTCTCGATTCTTCCTTGACAATATTAAGATCAAACTCGCAGATTAGTATAAACATAGAAATAACGACCAATAATAAATCCCGTGAAGCATTTCGCGGGATTTATTTTGTTATTCATTAACATATTCTCTTTATATATTATACTATAATCATCTTTGTCGGAATATTGTTTATTTAGATGCTATTATTTATACTTAAATAAAGTATGCCTTTCAAGTTGCAATATCTGTGCTACAATCTGTTTTGCAGATTGAGAATTTTTAATTACCTTTGGAAATCAATTCCTAAGCATTATGATCTCAGCCAGATTTGTCAATCCGCACACAGACTTCGGTTTCAAATACCTCTTCGGAAGGGAGGAGACCAAGAAATTCCTCATATCCT
>DAWBVG010000458.1:0-3488 GCA_052279865.1 Muribaculaceae bacterium | reverse complement strand
ATTTTTATCCTCTTGGTGATGATGACAGCTTTTTAGTTGATATAGGTGAGGATCCGAGAGAGAGGGGCATCTTTGAAGATGATGGTGTCGGAAGGATCAATCAGATAGAATGACGGGGTTGCGCGTATGGTGTAGAGCTCATCATTGTCTATGGTAGACTGACTGTCGATTGCTACTTGCCATGATTGAGGTAGTGTAGCGGCGTGTTCTGTCCATGCCTTGGTGTTGTCTCCGATGTAGACTGCGAGTAGGCGCAGTGTGCCGTTGGCAATAGCGTTGTTTATAGCGGGATCTGCCGACAAAGCTTCTATGGCAGAATGGCAACGGTCGCAGTCCGGTGCGTAGAACATCAGCAGCGTTGTGACGCCCACATCATGATTGCGTAGGCGTATGTTGTCTCCATTGCGGTCGCGAACCGTGAAATCAGGTGAGATACTTCCCGGACGATTCTTCATGATGACGTCGCGTCGGTCGGCGTAGACGATATCATCCTTATCACGAGCTATTGCATAGTCTACAAATGGCAGATAAAGTTCCTCTGAGCAATACGGACTCTCAGGATTCCATAGATAATGTTCAGCCGTAGACATTATCAAGTTATAGCCATCCGCAGAGCCGGCTGCCGCATTGTTCAGCAAAATTGATACCGCTCTATGTCTGCTGGTCTCGTCTGCATGAGGAAGCAAGGTTATGAAATTGCTGAAACTTTGCTCAACCAAAGCACTGTCAGTTGCCATTGCCTGATCATTAAAATCCATGCTGTCCCAATAGTGGCATACAGCGTATGCTGCGCGCTCGCCGGATGTTGTCAAGGAATCAGGTATTATCGGCATAGGCAGTTCCTTCATAGCTGCCATTGGTGAGGATATGCCGACTCCTTTCTTACCTGCTTCTGAGTTGCCACATGCTGCAATTGTAAGCAGGCACACCGTCAATAATATGGATTCAATCTGTCTCATTTCGGTATTGTTCCCGTGTAGTCGCGAACACAGCGCACACCATAATAACCAGTATTAATACCCGATGTCATGAACTCGGATTGTGTCATCACCCCATCACTGCTCCTCAGTTTCATTTCATGACGAAAGGCGGATGTTATAGATCCATTCGATACCGGGTCTGCAGGATTATAACCTGGCGCGTATCCGTCTTTGTCGAAAAACGAGAAGGAGCATCCTACTTGCAATGTTGTGCCATTAGTATTTGAGTTATGGACTCCAACCATGCCAATGATAGCCAGCTCCTTTTGATTCGGGACTCTCCAGCCTGTCTCTCCACCTGTGTTATAAATGTCACATGGATTCGCACGGTTAAGGTATGTAGACCATGATTCCGTTGATTTAACAGCCAGATCGCCTGTAAGTCTACTTGAATTAAGAGGAATCACTTCATCTTTATATTCAAAAGCCTTATAACAGCGGTTGAAGTGCTGATCATTAATCTGATGGACAGGCATCGGACCGTGATATGCCTCTTGGCGCAAGCTTTGTGTTTCAAATAGTGAAACATCGATAATATTTTGTCCACTGACTTTTCTAAATGCAGGTGTAGTTGCCGCAACGTTGTTGATTACCGACATATTAGAGCCAAGATTGCGAGCGCATCTCACCTGCCAGGGAGAAGGGGTATTAGCCGTATTATTACGATATATACTCCACGACGTGCCTTCCATAAGCCACATAACTCTGCCATCGCTGGCATAGAACATATATCTTGAATTGTAGTTGCTTATATCAGGGTGCGAGAGTCGGGTAATTCCAACCGGAGCAAAAAGAGGATCTTCGAGCGAATTACGTCCAAGAATCATGCGCAGATATTGCGTGGATGTAGGTACATACCAGCGTAGTTCGCTCCTGTCGATGTATCCATCACCATTCAAATCGCGATTCCGGTTCATGCAAGCCCTTATCGCCTGTATCGTAATCGTGCTTGGATCATATTGTGTCTGGTTGAAATTGTTTTGATTATATTCTGAGATTGTTTGCGGTATGATTTGTGGCAAATACTCAGTTCTTGCATTAAGTGTCACCCCTTGATTATTTACAGCCGGAATAGTCTGGAATGTATTTACATTCAAGTAAGAAGACCATTGATAACGATTGTTTCTCCACGTCAGGCTGGTTCCCGTAGATCCGGTAATATGTTGAGCCAGATTCCATCTTCCGGCGGCATCATTTCTGCCTGTGGTGTTATTGGAAATATTTGTACCCGAAGCGTTATATTTGGGATTGAAATTGTTGCGTAGTGCAATGCCAAGTGTTTCGTTGGTATGCTCGAGTGCAAGTGCCGAAGTCAGACCTGCGGCATTGACATTGTAGTAGCATTGTAATGACTCTTGAGAAATAGCAAGTTTTGATTCGAAGTGTTTGGTTTCAGTATCAGATGAAATGCCGCGTTGCACGAGCAGCCACATTCTGCGGGGAGGTCGGTTTACATAATTTTTCCAGTTTGTAGATCCTGACTCATTGCCTGAGGAAACAACGTCGTTGTTTTCATACACATATTCGTTTACAAACATTGTATAGTAACCCGCGCGGGTAGTCTTTTTATTGTGCATGTCTACAAGAGTATATGTGCCTGCATCGCTCGCCGGTTTATAATCTGCAAGCTTGGTTGCATTGGCATTGCCGGTTCCTACGTATCTAAACTCAATCCAATTTAAATATTTAAAATCATCGGAATTTGAATTTGGAACACTCTCGGAAACTTGTGAATCGATTATTATAGTGGAACCATCCAAACGGGTTGCCTCAATATAATATTGAAAATTATCGAAATCAGACTGATTTAAATATACATTCAGTGCACAATAATGTGCATCCAATTCGTAATAGGAATCAACGACATCGGTAATGTCTCCATTGACAGCCGGATTTTGTTCGATTGCGTTCTCTCTGCGAGCCTCTACAATCAAATCGTTTACATTGTTTATTCTGATGTTATAAATATATTTTGAGTTGCGCAGGCAGCTAAAGTCCTTGGGATCATTCTCAATGTAGCCCAGGTGCACGACATAGTCAGCCTCAACAAGACGGCGGTTGGTGCCTGTAAGTGCATTCCCGTTTTCGTCAACATTCATTTCCATCACAACATGGAAAGAGACAAATGAGGCGTTATTATTGGGGTCACGGCTGTTTATGTTGTCAACGAGCGATATGTATTTACCTGAGTTTGTGCCGTTGGCGTTTTTGAATTTTCTTTCACGCGAGGCATAATCTTGTGCATTGTCATTGCCTGTACGTTTGTTTTCCAGCTGCCAGAAATCAAAGGAATAAGTTTTCCCGGACACGCTGATTGTTGTGAGTCTGCCAGATGAATTGTAGCCGATTGTTCCGTATGCCATACGGGTGTCGAATGAGTTCAGGTCTCCATCCGTGCGTTCATGCAGCCAGCAGTTTGACGGAAGGTTGGACACAGACCAGGAGTTCACGCTGCCGGATTTTACATTTGCATCATTGAATGTGATATTGAATTTGACCTGGGTTATG
>DAWBVG010000457.1:0-2898 GCA_052279865.1 Muribaculaceae bacterium | reverse complement strand
CTCCTTTCCGGTCTGGGCATTAAGGAAGACCGCCACTATATGCTCATGAAAGACATGAGCGCCAACGAGAAAGTGCGCGTGCTCCTCGCCAAAGCTCTCTTTGGCAATCCTGATAACCTCCTTCTCGACGAGCCCACCAACGATCTTGACCTCGAAACTGTCTCCTGGCTTGAAAACTACCTCGCCAACTTCGAGAATACCGTCCTCGTGGTTAGCCATGACCGCCACTTCCTCAATGCAGTCTCAACTCATACCCTCGATATCGATTACAACAAGATATCCCTCTTTGCCGGAAACTACGATTTCTGGTATCAGTCTTCACAGCTCGCTTTGCGCCAGCAGCAGGCTGCCAACAAAAAAGCAGAGGAGAAGCGCAAGGAGCTTCTCGAGTTTATCCAGCGATTCAGCGCCAATGTGGCAAAGAGTAAACAGACCACAAGCCGCAAGAAGATGCTTGAGAAGCTCAATGTTGAGGAGATTCAGCCCTCTTCACGCCGCTATCCGGGCATAATTTTCACGCCCAACCGCGAAGTGGGCAACAAGATTCTGGAAGTTAAAGGACTCAAGGCATCGATTGAGGGTGAATTGCTTTTTGATGATGTCAACTTCCAGATAGAGAAAGGCGACAAGGTCGCATTCCTGAGCCGTGACCCGCGTGCCATGACAGCCCTCTTCGAGATAATCATGGGCAACCGCAAGGCAGATGCCGGTGACTTCGAATGGGGACAGACCATCACCAACGCCTACCTCCCCCTTGATAATAGTGCATTCTTCGAATCAGACCTCAATCTCGTAGATTGGCTTTGCCAATACAGTTCAGACTCATCGGAGATCTATCTTAAAGGTTTCCTCGGCAAGATGCTCTTCAGTGGTGAAGACGTGTTGAAGAAAGCGAGTGTTCTCTCCGGAGGTGAAAAAATACGATGCATGATCGCGCGCATGATGCTCACCGACGCCAACACCCTCGTGCTTGACTCCCCAACCAACCACCTCGACCTCGAATCGATTCAGGCATTCAACAACACGCTCCAGAATTTCAAGGGAGTGATCATGATGTCGAGCCACGACCACGAATTCATCCAGACCGTCTGCAACCGCATCATCGAGCTCACCCCCAACGGCATCATCGACAAGATGATGGACTATGACGACTACATCATCGACGAGAAAGTCGCCGCCGCCCGCGAGCGCCTCTATAAATGAGGCTTTAGGCTTTAGGCCTTAGGCTTTAGGTCTTAGGCTTTAGGCTTTAGAAATTAGGAATGAGAAATTAAAATTCCCATCCATACCGTGCTGAGGGCGCAAGCCCGAAGCCCTCATCGAGCGCAAGCTCGAAATCCCCATCCGGGCGCAAGCCCGCCCCCTTCGGAGAGCGATGATAAAACATCATCGCTCTCTGTTTGTTATTATAGAAAAAAGATTCTGCTATGAAAACATATCTCCCACTCAGCCTATGCCTGCTCGTCGGCATCATGCTGCTCCCGGCATGCAGCGACGACGAGCCATCAATCTCTCCCCTCTCCGAGAAAACCTATACCGGCAATGCTGCTCTCAAACTTAAATATAATGACGCTCCCATGAGCGGCAAGTCCGTAACATACTCCCAAAGTGGCAACACCGCCAATCTGGTGATGAACTCCACCGTCTCTCTCGAAGAATTGTCAGCCGCTCTAAAAGGACTACCTGCCATCCCCGGTCCCGGCGTATTACCCGGCACACCCGTGCTGACTCTTCCTGTGAATCTACATGCTGACGGCGGTAAATATGAGTTTGAAGGCTCCGGTGAGACCGATTTCGTCACCTACCGCTATTCAGGAGATGTCAATGCCGATGTCCTTGATTTCGAATTCGAAGATGTGATGCTCAAAAATCAGCGTCTTGCCAATACCGTCTGGGTTCCCGCCCCAACAGAGAAAGAGACGGGAGGTATAGGCTATAAATCCTTACCCCTTCATATCGTATGGGAATGTTCGCTACCTCCGATCCTTGAAGGTTTCGATGGCACCATCCAGGATGCCCTTATATTGATGGCAACGCTCCCAATCATACCGGTATACAACAACACCGCTTACATGTCTTTGGTGCAAGCCATCGGCAGCGCATTGAAGACAGTTGCATTCCGTCCCGATGGAAACGCCGTTGTCACCTACCTGCAGACCAACAACGGCTCGGCACAGTTCGCGCAAGCCCCTCTCTGCATGATCCAGTATGTTCCCCTTACTGACAACATCCTCAAGCTCTACATCAACCCCACTGACCTCATGGGGCAGATTATTATCAATACCTCCAGTCATCCCGACCTGCCAGCCAACCCCTTCGGCAAATCGTCAAGGAAAATGGCACACGCAGATGCCGGTAGCGCCGCAAGCGGAAATAACACGGCAACAGAAGGCACCACGTCAGCACCCTCGCTTCAGGATATGATGCAGATAATCTCGAAATTGGCTCCAATGCTTTCCGAAGGCATTCCGATGCAATACGATCTGACGCAAACGAGCCTCCAGCTCTACCTCAACACCGAGACCCTCCTCCCATTACTCCAGGGGGTAATAGTGCCACTGCTTGAAGATCCCATCATACAGGCAAGCATCATCGAGAAGATCTCCGCCAATCCGTCGCTCAGCGGCTACCTCCCCGTCATCAAAGCCCTCGTCGCCGCCTTCCCCCAGCTCCTCTCCACCACCACCCGCATCGAGCTCGGCATCAACCTCCTCCCCTACCGGAATTAATAATTAATGACAGCTGCTAATCGTAGCTGCTGTTGCTCGCAACTGCAGCATCTGATATTTTTCTAACAATAGAACATTCGTAACACTAGTAACATTAGCAATATCCGAGAATTAAAAAGCTAATGTTCCTAATGTTCTAATGTTAAAAAATTAAGCCGCAAGCGTCATG
>DAWBVG010000456.1:0-6414 GCA_052279865.1 Muribaculaceae bacterium | reverse complement strand
TAAACTTTTAAACTTATAAACTCTTAAACTTTAAGTTGAAGCTTGCGAAACTTAAATTAATAACTATTTATTCACAACTAATACCAACCTTATGAAACAAGTCAGCAGACTAATTCTAGGTCTTGTGGCTCTATTGTCGGTTTTTCCGGCAATGGCAGCATCAAGACAAGTGACGGGTACGGTGACCGACCAACAGGGTGAGCCCCTTGTCGGCGCCAGCATCATGCTGGTCAATTCCCGCACAGGATGTATGGCCGATATTGACGGTCATTTCTCCCTTCAGGTGCCCGAAGGTCCGGCATCTCTCAAGGTAGCCTTGATTGGTTATCAGCAACAGACTGTTAAAGTCATTCCTACTCAAACAGTGGTAAACATCAAGATGAAGGAAGATTCCCAGACTCTTGAAGAAACCGTTGTTGTGGGTTATGGCAAACAGAAGAAAGTAAACCTCACAGGCGCAGTTGCCGCCATTGAAGGAAAAGAACTTGAAGGTCGTCCTGTCAACAGCGTGTCGACAATGCTACAGGGTGCTGTTGCCGGTCTTAATGTAAGCACAAGTTCTGCCAAACCCGGCGACAATCCTTCGCTCAATATCCGAGGGTATACATCCATCAATGGAGCAAGCCCACTTGTGATTATTGATGGTTCTATCGGTAACATTGATCAGGTCAATCCCAACGATGTTCAGTCAATATCAGTCATCAAAGACTCTTCGGCAGCTGCAATATATGGTGCGCGTGCCGCCTTCGGAGTGATTCTTATCACAACAAAAGCCGGTAACGAACAGGAAGGGAAAGCTACAGTGAGATATAACGGTCGTTTCGGTTGGGATGAAGCCACAGTCTCCACCGACTACGAAACTTCCGGTTACTGGCACCTGAAGGTAATGGATGAATTTCAGCGTGGTCAGAACGGATCGGCTATATTTCCACAATATGACGACAATGACTGGATGGAACTCCTCGCTCGCGTCAATGACAAGACGGAGCATCCTGATCGTCCCTGGGTAGTTGAAGAAGACAACCCCGGAGGTGTTACCTCCACCGCTCCGCTCGGCAAAAGATGGAAATATTATGGCAACACCGACTGGTATCATTCCCTCTGGAAAGACAAGAGATTTCTTACACAACACAATGTATCGCTGTCGGGTGGTTCCAAGAACTTCCATTATTTCGTATCCGGAGCTTACAAGCACAATGATGGCGTTGCGAAATATAATAATGATAAATATAACCAGTATAACCTCAGGGCAAAAATTGACTTCCGTATCAACAAATGGGCAACATTTGAGGAAAACATGTCATATTTCGGAAAGAGTTACACCTACCAAGGTCCCGGATCAATCGAGAATACTATGAATTATTCCGGTCAATATGCCTTCCCTGTGTTCCCACTCCAAAATCCTGACGGATCCAACATATATGGCAATCCTTATTTCGGTTATAAAGTTGCCAATGGTCGACATATAGTAATGATGGAGGGCAAACATCCGGGCTCAGACATCCAGAATGCTTTCCTTTCCACATCCCGTCTCAATATCACGCCAATCAAACAATTAACCGTGACAGGAGATTTTACCTATCGTTTCCACCAAAATCGCAATACCAAGAGATATAATAATATCCCTTATCGCGAATATCCGGGAGCCGACATAAAAGTTTATGATTCCGGTGCCGGAGAGGATTATATGCGTGAACTTTATGAGACATCGCAATATTATACGGCAAATGCATTTGCCACTTATAAGGATACTTTCAAGGATGCCCATAACCTGACAGTTGTGGCAGGATATAACTATGAACGATACAATTTCAAGAAAAACACTGTTGCTGTGAAGAATCTTGAAAATCCTGATTTGAACGATATCGGTCTCGTAACAGACTTATCAACCAATGTCAAAGAAGTAGGAGGAGGACAACAGGAATATATCCTTCAGGGCATTTTCGGACGTATCAACTATGACTATATGGGTAAATACCTCGTGGAATTATCCGGACGTTATGATGGAACATCCCGTTTCGCAAAAGGTCATCGTTGGGGCTGGTTCCCTTCCGGTTCAATCGGCTGGCGTTTCAGTGAAGAGAAATTCTTCGAAGGGCTGAACCCTTGGTGGAGCAATGGTAAGATCCGTTTCTCTTATGGCAGTCTCGGAAACCAGAATACTTCCGATTACTATACTTTCCTCCGCAAAATCAGTCAAGGTACCGTAGGTTATACATTCGATGGAACCACACAAGCAATATACTCAGCAGTGGGTGCTCCTATCGCCGGCGACTTCACATGGGAGAAAGCCAATCAGTGGGACCTCGGTCTTGACCTGGGCTTCTTCAACAACCGACTTAACATCGTAGCCGACATATACGTACGCGACACAAAGAACATGATTACCGATGGCGCAGAGCTGCCGGCTGTTTACGGAGCAGATCCTCCAAAGATGAATGCCGCCGACCTTCGCACAAAAGGATATGAGCTCAGTCTCGACTGGAATGATTCATTCTCTCTTTTCGACAATACATTTACATATAATGTTGGTTTCAATATCTCTGACTATAGAACTCATATAACAAAATTCGATAACCAGGACAAGACTTTTGCAAAATCCTATTATGTGGGAAAAGAAATCGGAGAAATCTGGGGATTCGTAACAGATGGTCTTTTCCAGAGCGATGATGAGGCAAAGGCTTATGATGCAAAAGTTGACCAGTCATATCTTACAAAAAATATGTATGGCGGATGGCAAGCCGGCGATCTGAAATTCGTAGACCTTGACGGCGATGGGGTTATAGGTATCGGTGAAAACAAAGTTGACAACCCTGGAGACCGCAAGATTCTCGGAAACAGTTATGCTCGACTACAGTATGGTTTCCGCGCCGGATTCAACTATTTCGGTTTTGATGCGAACGTATTCTTCCAAGGCACCGGCAACCATTATTGGTATCCCAACAGCGGATGCGTACCTTTCTGGGGTCCGTTCTCATACTATCAGAGCATCACATATCTGTCGGAAGATTTCAAAGATCAGTATTGGACCATCGACAATCCCGATGCATACTTCCCGCGTGCCCGAGGCAAAGGGGCTGCCCTCTCCTATCTTCAGTATACTAATGACCGTTATCTCCAGAACATGCGCTATCTGCGCCTGAAAAACCTTACCGTTGGATATACCTTCCCGAAAAAATGGACAAGAGTTGCCGGAATCGAAAAGTTACGTCTATACTTCACGGCTGAGAACCTCTGCTATTGGTCTCCGATCAAAAAATATTCAAAATATATTGATCCGGAACTTTCCAATTATTCAAGTTCAACCGCTGTGAACTGGACCATTTCATATCCCTGGCCAAAGACCTTTACTTTCGGAATAGATCTTCAGCTCTAATCTAATATCTCGTAAACAATATGAAAAAATATATATTATCATTAGCTTGTGTCGGGCTGTTAGGAATGGTAACATCATGCGATAGCAATCTTGATGTCACCCCTAAAAACACGCAGGATATTGAGCAATATTTCAAGAACGAATCGCAACTTGAACTTTTCTCAAACAATTTTTATAGTGCTGTGGTCAATACAACGCCATATTCTGCACAAGATGACCATAAATTAAACAAGAGCCTCAGCAGCGAACTGCTCAACGGATACTTCCGGACTGTCCCCGCCTCCGGAGGGGGTTGGACATGGACAACACTCCGCAAGATCAATACACTTATCGAATATGCACCTAGATGCGAAGACCAGGCTGCCGCAAAAAAATTCACGGCTCTCGCCCGTTTCTTCCGTGCTTACTTCTATTTCGAGAGAGTGAAACGTTTTGGTGACGTGCCTTGGATTGATCATCAACTATTTTCTGATGATGCCCAGTTATACGCAGCTCGTGATTCTCGCGAACTTGTGATGACTCATATGATCGAGGACATCGATTTTGCCATTGAGAATCTTCCTGACAATAGTGAGGAAAAGAATGTTTATCGTGCCACAAAAGGTGCTGCACTGGCTCTCAAATCACGTTTTTGCCTTTTTGAGGGAACATTCCGAAAGTATCATGGTATATCTCTTGAAGGACACGACTGGAGATATTATCTCGAACAGTGCGTGGATGCATCGGAGAAACTTATGAGTGGTAATTATGGCAAATACGCGCTTTACAACACCGGCAAGCCTGATACTGACTACCGCGATCTTTTCACACAATGGAATGCATCTGACACCAAGGGTGAATATATCCTCGCCGTGGGTTACAGCGTAGAATCAACACTATCCCACAGCGCAAACGATTACATGATAAGCCAAGTGAAAGGGAATCCAAGTGCTACGCGCAAGTTCGTTGCTTCATTCCTGATGAAAGACGGCTCTCGTTTCACCGACAAATCCGGCTGGCAGACAATGGAATTCAAGGATGAGATGAAAGACCGTGATCCTCGTCTTGCTCAGTGCATCCGTGGTCTTAATTACAAACGCATCGGAGGGAACAACGTCCTCGCCCCTGATCTTGACGTTTCTCAAACCGGATACCAACCGATTAAGTTTGTTACAACACAGATGTTGGGCAACAACGACTGCGATCGTCCTGAAGGCTCCAAAAATGACATGCCGGTGTTCCGCTATGCAGAAGTATTGTTAAACTATGCGGAAGCCAAGGCTGAATTAGGCACTCTAACATCCGGAGATCTTGCGAAAAGCGTAAACCTTATCCGCAAACGTGCAGGAATGCCAGATATGACAACCGGCAATTCTACAGATCCATTCCTTACAAGCGCTGACTATGGTTACTTCAACTGCACAGATGGAGATGTGCTTGAGATTCGTCGTGAACGCGCAATTGAGCTTTTCATGGAAGGATTAAGATACTACGATCTTATTCGTTGGAAATGCGGCAAGTGCATAGACCAACCTATCTATGGCATATACGTATCCGGTCCGTGCCAGCTCGACATGACAGGTGACGGAAAAGCAAACGTTGCATTCTACGCGGAAGGCACAACAAAACCCTCCGGACTTCCCTCAGGATGTATTGCCAAGGAGATAAACAAAGATATCTTCCTTTCTGATAAAAGCCACGGATACATCTGCAATCATATGATAAACAACGATATCCAAGGTTTTGATGAGGATCGTGACTATTACTATCCAATTCCTTTAAATGAAATTTCATTAAATCCCAACCTGGTTCAGAATCCGGGATGGTCTAAATAAAAAAGACTGATGAAAACAAAAAATCTAATATTGGCAATTGCCATGATTCTTTGCGGATTATCGGTAACATCTTGCAAAGAAGATGAAAGCGGGGTAGCAAGAGCCGTAATGGGAAGCTCACGCGTGATCGAGTTTCCCAATGCGGATGCCGACCCGACAATGATAAGAATTGCTTCCGATGGCGACTGGAGGGTAGAAACGCCCGAATGGCTCACGGTAACGCCATCTTCCGGGCATGGGGGCACAACTGATATAACCATTGCTGCAAGCGACAATGTGCGTGAAGGCAAACCGGACAGACCTCGTCGATATGTATTGGAATTCCGGGGAGACGGTCAACTCAGCATCTTTAGTGTGACTGTGCGTCAGGAAGGAGATAAATTCCGCGATATTGAGCCATCAACAATCGCAGAAGTGGAAGAGCTTGACGAGGAAGCGGGAATAATGTTCTCCGAGCTTCCGGTACTTGCCGCCACAAAAAACGGTTTCGTAGGAACTGACGGAAAAGATTATGTCTATGTCACAGGTGTTGCGGCTCAGGCAAATCCCGGACAAAAGGTTGACCTTCTTGGCACAAAAGCCCTCTCGGATCAGAACCTTACTGTAATAAATTGCGAGCAGATCACAGATGTGACAACCGGAACAGCAACGCCGGGCGCTCCCCGCGACATCACTGCAGAGATTGACGAATACAAATCGACCAGGCGTGAGCTCATTAAAGTCAAGGGATATTATGATGGCAGCAAAGTCACGGTCGAGGGAAAGACAATGTCGGTTTTGGCTGAAGATTGTTCCATTGCCATTGACCTTGATGAATATAACGGGCACTTTGTGAACATTACCGGTGTTTATTCAGGCACCGCTACACCAAACGTCCGCATGATCGTTACCGACATTGAGGACTTAGGAGCCAAAGAGATAGTTTATTTCACGGATAATATCAATCAGTTGCTTTCTGACGCAGGATATATCGACTGGTTCCTCTACACCCGTTTCCCTGCCCAGAACAAGACTGCTGACCCGGTAGGTGAAGATAACAATAGTGCAGACCTTCCGATGATTACAACTCCTGTAGTTGACGGTATAACCGCAAAAGCTACCCTGGAAAAAGCCGGATATAAGTTCACCGGAACCTTCAATTGCCAGTATGGTGCAAAATCAGGATTCTATCTGCGCTCAGGTGCTACCAATGCACAGGGTATGATAACCTTACCATCTATAAAG
>DAWBVG010000455.1:0-4379 GCA_052279865.1 Muribaculaceae bacterium | reverse complement strand
GATGTGTATAAGAGACAGGAATAAACACTATAATGATTGGCTATTATATGAGCCTTGAAACCTTGCGGAAGGCTGTGGCATACACTATAATCCGAGGGATACTACCTGTAATATGTTTCTATGTGCTTCCGCTTTGGTTTGGTGTCAGTGGATTATGGATGTCGGTAGCTGCGGCAGATATAATCACAACTTTGGTTATTGTGATTGTAGCCATTACGGAACGCATACGCCATAACCGATAAAGCAATAACGACTACTGAATAACTGACTGACAAGATTGTATTACCACCTTGTCAGTCTTTTTCATCAAATATCATTATTAAATGAACAAAGTTTTAATCGTAGCTGTCTCCGATTTCGACAGTCGGCTTATGTCGGGCTTGCTTGTCAAGCACGGCTATGAGCCGATTGCTGTCGATAATATGGAGGCGGCAAAAGAGGAGGTGGCAAAGCTGCCACCCGGCGCAGGCGTGGTCACGGCGATGAAATTCGCTCTTCTCCCCAGCTCAATATTTAGAGATGAAAACAAGTATAGATAGCTATTGATGTATATCATATATCAAACCATACTTAAATAGTCAATACAACCATGCTTATTATGCGATGCAATTTTTAATTAATTTTGCCGGTACGCCACCTACTATTGTGCGAGGTGCAACATTTTTTGTAACCACAGCTCCTGCCGCGACAATAGCACCATCGCCGATTGTCACACCGGGAGTAATCGTTACATTCGCGCCAATCCACACATCCTTGCCAATATGGATAGGTTTGAACGTCATGGAGCCACGTTTTTCCGGCGAAGGGTCATGATTTATTGTCGCCATCACACAGTTGTGTCCGATAAGCGAGCCATTGCCGATGAATATCCCTCCCTGGTCCTGAAATTTGCAGCCCATATTTATAAAAACATTCTTACCTATATGCAGATTCTTCCCGTAATCTGAATATATCGGAGGAAACAAGCCGACAGTGCTGTCTATCTGCTCACCTGTCAGTTCTGACAACAATTCCCGCAATGCCTCAGGGGAATGATACCGGTTATTGATTTCCATAGTTATGCGTATGGCTTCCTGCGACGCCGTGTGCATGAACAGATGCTCCTGAGAACCGTCAATCACGGTGCCGTGAACGGCTATATAGTCGTTGTATTCCTGTGCTGTCATTTTTTCAATTATTGGATAAAAATTCGTTTCTAAAGACACTTGGGCTTTTCCCTGTGATGCGCTTGAACAGCCGTGTAAAATGTTGCGGATACTGAAATCCCAGATCGTATGCAATGACACTGATGTCATTGTCTGTGACCGCAAGTCTCCGTTTCGCTTCGGCAATAAGTTTTAGAGTGATGATTTCCTGCGGAGTATTTCCTGTTTCCCGTTTTATGAGGTCTCCAAAATAACCCGGTGTGAGATTTGCTTTTTCAGCAAAATATGACACTTTTGGCACTTCATCCAAAGTCTTGCCATTGGAATATATGTCTGTCAGCTCCTTCTCAAAAGCAGCCACGACCGACGAATTTACATTATGACGCGTGAGGAACTGCCGGTCATAGAAACGGCTTAGATATTCCAACAGTACCTGAATATTAGCTGAAATCAAATCGGTGGAATGGCTGTCTATCGGATATTCTATTTCATCTCTGATTTTTCCCAGACAGTCCATAAAAATATTTTTTTCTTTTTCTGACAGATGCAAAGCTTCTCTTTGGGAATATCTGAAATAGCCGAAATTGCTTATTTTCCCGGCAAGCGGTGTCCCACATATCAGGTCGGGATGAAACATAAGACCAACGACATCTGGAGCAAGAGGCTCGTCGGAGCTGTCAACATCTATTATCTGCCCCGGGCTGAAACATACGACTGTCCCTTCCTGATAGTCGTAGTATTCGCGTCCATATTTCAAGGAGCAGTTTACACCATTTTTCAGATACAGGGCATAAACGCCATAGTTCATTCTTAGCCTGTCAAAACGCTTTGTCGCTTTTTTCAGGTCAATGACCGTTACAAGCGGATGGCAGGTCGTGAGACCATATAATTTATTATATGCGTCTATTGAGTTCAGATTGAGGGTGTCCATTGTTTCCATGTTGCAAAATTAATCATTAAAATCCATGTTTTCATAATTATCCCGATTGATGGTAGGCTTCACCACAATAGTGGTATGCGTGACTGACGGATCCTGTCTAATTTTGCACTTGTAATAACATCCCAAAGAATATGAAAGCAAGATTAAACACTATTATTACAGCAGTTTTGATGCTGGCAACGCTGATTCCATTCGCTTCCTGTTCGGCAAAAAGTTCTTCAGGCAATGCGCCGAAACAAGAAACAGCGAATTCGAAAACACTTGTGGCATATTTTTCAGCGCAGGGACACACGAAGGCCGTAGCTGAAAAAATCGCGTCCATTACAGGTGGTGAACTTTTTGAAATAACCCCGGTGAATATATATACTGAAGAAGATCTTGACGGCTGGAATGAAAGCGCCCGCGGCACACGCGAATCTAAAGACCGTAGCACTCGCCCGGAAATTGCCAACCGTGTTGAGAACTTTGAAAAGTATGACACCATCTATCTTGGTTTCCCGATATGGTGGTTTACCGCTCCTACAATCATCAATACCTTTCTTGAGAGTTATGACACGGAAGGAAAGACAATAATCCCATTTGCTACATCAGGTGGCAGCAGCTACGGCGATACCGAAAAGGACTTGCGTGTTTCTGCTCCAAAAGCTGTATTCAAACCCGGAAGGGTTCTTAACGGCATGGATGAGCAACAGATAAGACAATGGATTAAAAGTCTTAAGTGACCGTTCTCCAATTAATATAAAAGCAGAATAATAATGAATAGGATTTTTATAGTCAGTTTGATAGTTATGTGCTGTTCTTTATCCCTATTGGCGCAGAACTCTGTGTATATCACAGTCGGTGGCAGAAGCGAAACAATCACATTAGTCAATAACGATGCCACCCGAAGATTACTGGAGATTCTGGCAAACGGCCCTATGTCAGTCTCCCTGAATGATTACGGCGGGTTCGAGAAAGTAGGCGCTCTACCTATGTCGCTCCCCACCTCGGATAGTCGTATCACCACCGGACCCGGCGACGTGATTCTCTATCAAGGAAGAAATCTGGTTATCTTTTATGGTTCGAACACATGGAGTTATACCAGACTGGGTAAAATCAATTCATTGTCAGCTAATGAAATCAGGGCATTTCTTGGTAATGGTACAGTTGAGATTACACTTTCATTATCCCCGATGTCAGGGATTGAGGATATTATAACGCACAATACCGATTCTGATATCGTATATGACCTGAAAGGCAATCGTATAAATGGGCAGCCTCAAGTGTCGGGTCTGTATATAGTCAATGGACAGAAAACAATTATAAAATAAATACATTCATTATGGCAAACATAAGAACTATTTTTGTGGCAGTCCTCGGTAGCTTGGCAGTAACCGCGAGTTCCCAGACTGACAGCAATCCCAACACGAATACCGGATTCGCGCCGGAAGAAAAATTGGTCATGACTCAGGAATGGGACAAGACATTCCCTAAGAGCGATAAGGTGAATCACCGGAAAGTGACATTTACCAACCGCTATGGTATCACACTTGCCGCGGATATGTACACTCCGAAAGATATTAACGGCAAACTTCCGGCAATCGCCGTAAGCGGTCCTTTCGGAGCCGTAAAAGAGCAGTCAAGCGGTATTTATGCCCAACAGCTTGCTGAACGGGGATTTATTACCATCGCATTTGACCCGTCTTTTACAGGTGAAAGTGGCGGTCAACCACGCAGTGTGGCATCTCCGGATATCAACACCGAGGATTTCTCCGCCGCTGTGGATTATCTATCCAATCGTTCAGATGTTAATCCGGAACAGATAGGAATAATCGGTATCTGCGGCTGGGGTGGTTTCGCAATCAATGCCGCAGCAAATGACCCGCGGATAAAGGCCACCGTTGCCTCTACCATGTATGATATAAGCAGGGGAACCGCCAATGGTTATTTCGATGCCTCTGACAATGCTGATTCACGCAATAAGATGCGCAGAGATCTCGCAGCCCAACGAACAGAAGATTATAAACAAAAGGAATATGCGAGAACCGAAATGAATCCCAAGCCTGCGGAAGAAGCACCTCAGTTCATCAAGGACTATTATGACTACTATAAGACCAAACGAGGGTTTCACCCGCGCTCCATCAATTCGGGAATCGGATGGAACAAGACTTCCACTCTCGGTTTGCTTAATGCGCCTATCCTCGCATATAGTGATGAGATCCAAAGTGCCGTGCTGCTTATTCATGGAGAAAAAGCCCATTCACTTTATTTCAGCGAGGGGGCATTCAAGAAACTGAAGGGAGACAATAAGGAAC
>DAWBVG010000454.1:0-1756 GCA_052279865.1 Muribaculaceae bacterium | reverse complement strand
TTAACCATTAATTATTAATTGGTTTACTCGTTTCCGTATCTGATTCCCACGATATCCCAGTCAACGATATCCCAAAGGGAATGGAGATAATCTGCGCGACGGTTCTGGTAGTCGAGATAGTAGGCGTGTTCCCATACATCGAAGGTAAGGATAGGCTTTAATCCCTGTGTCATGGGATTTGACGCATTTCCACCTTGTGTGATGAAAAGGGTACCCTTGTCATCTGCGGAAAGCCACACCCATCCCGAACCAAAAAGTGTTGCTCCTGCCTCTTCAAACTTCTTCTTAAAGGCATCAACGCTTTCAAACTGGTTTTCTATTTGTTCGCGAAGTGCTCCGGATGGTTCCTTAAGACCATTGGGAGAGAACTGGAAGAAATAGAAGATATGGTTCCACGCCTGCGCGGCATTATTGAAAAGTTTACCCTCGCTTTTGCAGATTATTTCTTCAAGCGACATCTCATCGAAAGGAGTCCCTTCTATCAGAGAATTGAGAGTATCGATATAAGCTTTCTCATGTTTGCCGTAATGAAAATCTATTGTCGTGGCAGAGATAACCGGCGCCAAAGCATCGGGCGCATAAGGAAGTCTTGGCTGTGTAAATTTCATATTGTTATCAATTGGTTATATGGTTTATACTTATACATATATACTTGATAACAAATAATCCCTTATCACAGTTTGATTCCTTTTTAATTATCGATACTTAACAATATCGCAGTGCTCTCAAGTTCTGAATTTATGATCAGTCGAAGATGGCATCCCAGTCTTTCCAGACGGGTTCGTAGCCGTGGGCGCGGATGGCGGCGGACACGTCGGCGGGGGAGCGGTCGTCGCTGACTTCGAATTGCTCGAGCGCTTCGGGAGAGGTGGCATAGCCTCCGGGCTCCGTCTGACTGCCGGCACTCATCGATGTCACTCCGAGACGCATGATATTGTCGCGATATTCGGGTGCCTCACGGGTAGAGAATGAGATGTCAATATCGTGATCAAAGATGCGGAATGCAAATGTTAGTCTTGCGAGTTCCCGGTCGTTGATCACTACTTTCGGCTGATAACCGCTTTCCGATGGTCGCATTCGGGGGAAATTTACTGAAAAACGTGAGCGCCAGTAACGTTTCTGCAGATAACGGAGATGTCGCGCCATCATTACGGTGTCGGCACGCCAGTCTTCGAGACCTAACAAGACTCCCATTCCTATTTTGTGCACTCCGGCTTCTCCCATTCTGTCAAAACCGTTCAGCCGCCATTCGAAATGGCTTTTCATTCCCTTTGGATGATATGTCTTATACGCCTCCCTGTGATACGTCTCCTGAAAACAAACCACACCGTTTAACCCCGATTTTGTTAAACGATAATAGTTAGCGGCTTTCATCGGCTGCACCTCAATGGTGAGATTATGGAAATATGGGCGACATACGTGCAGCACGTTCTCAAGATATTCCACGCCACAAAGCGACGGATACTCTCCCGATACTATAAGAAGATTTTCAAACGGACCGAGTTTCTTGATTGCCTTGCATTCATTCTCCACCTGCTCCATAGTGAGAGTGGTTCGTGTGAAGGGATTATCGTGATTGAAACCACAATACACACATTTGTTGGTGCATGCATTCGATACATACATCGGTATGTACATCGAGATTGTATTCCCGAAACGTTCCAATGTGAATTTACGACTCAGTTGAGCCATCTCTTCCAGAAATGGGTCGGCAGCGGGAGAGATGAGTATTGCAAATTCTTCGGGAGAGAGAGGT
>DAWBVG010000453.1:0-2212 GCA_052279865.1 Muribaculaceae bacterium | reverse complement strand
TTAACCATTAATTATTAATTTTTAAGGGCGTCTGGGAAGATTTGGAGCAGTTCATCGATGATTCGTTGAGCTGTGGTGTCGCCTAAGGCTGCGGCACGATCGTAGTATTCAATAGATTTTTTGTAATCATAGCGTAATATGTGGCCATGCGAGTATGCATCAGCCACTTTTTTTATTGCTCCTGCAGATGCTGAATCTCCGGGGTTTATAGCAAAATAATCAGCAAGTTCGCGTATTGCGGAGGGGGAATTATGCGCGGCAGCATAGTCCAGCAGTCTGAGGGCTGCCGTTGTGTCTGCCTGTAGTTCCGGAGTACCTGTGAGAAGAAGATGTCCGAGATTAGCGGATGCCTTCGGATCCCCGGCATTGCTTGCAGATCTGAGATAGAAAAGCGCCGAATCACGATCAAGACATGTTCCCATGCCTTGCCAGTAAAGGAAACCGAGATAATTCATTGCACGCAGTGAGCCGTTTTCGGCTGAATCCCGCAATGCCGCAATGGCGCAATGCTCTCCTGCTGCCGCCCTGTCTTCCACCTCTCTCATAGGCGTGCCAGGAAGCAGTGCAGAAGCACATACAGCCATCAATATGTATAATAATAAGCGCACATCTAATTAAACATTAAACATTTCACATTAAACATTTTCCATACTATCCTTTTGGGGTAAGCGTTACGAGCGGCACGAGCATTTCCTGCAGCGAGATTCCTCCATGCTGGAATGTGCCGGTGTAATACTGCACATAATAATTGTAATTATTCGGATAAGAGAAGAAATCCTCATTGCAGGCATAAATATAAGAGCTCGAGAGATTTGGCGCAGGAAGTCCGAAACGTTTCGGATCATGCATTTCATAGACTTGCCGGGGATTATAGCTGAGGTTCTTTCCTACCTTATATCTAAGGTTGGTGTTGGTGTTTTTATCACCTACCACCTTCACGGGATTATCTACGCGGATGGTGCCGTGGTCTGTTGTAAGTATCACACGGTAACCAAGTTCTGCAAGTTTGCGGAAAATGTCTACCGCTGAAGAATGGCGGAACCAACTTTCTGTAAGAGAACGATATGCCGCGTCGCTGCTCGCAAGTTCGCGAATCATCTTGGATTCTGTTCTGGCATGCGACAGCATGTCGATGAAATTGAGCACCAACACCTGGAGGGGAATATCCTTGTTTGCCGAAAGCGATTGTACAAATTTCTCACCTGCTGAAGAATCATTCAGCTTTGTGTATTGAAACTTATCCTTTCGACGGAAACGGTCGAGCTGCGTCTGCACAAGTTTCTCTTCGTGTATGTTAAGACCTTCATTCTCATCCTCATCAACCCAATACTGAGGAAACATGGTTGCTATCTGCAGCGGCATCAACCCGGCGAAGATGGCATTCCGGGCATACTGGGTAGAGGTGGGAAGGATTGTGGTGTAAAGTTCTTCCGAAATATTAAAGAATTCAGAGACAAGAGGCTGAACCACCTTCCATTGGTCCAGGCGGAAATTATCCACGAGGAAAAAGCATACCTTCTCACCTTTATCGAGCAATGGAAACACACGATGCCGGAAAATTTCATGACTCATCAGTGGATGTTCACCGCCGGTTACCCACTCTTCGTAGTTTCGCTTGATGAATTTACAGAAATTGGAGTTTGCGTCGCGTTTCTGCATCAAAAGCATTTCCGCCATGGAATTATCGGTTTCCGCCAATTTCAGTTCCCACCTTACAAGTTCGCGATACACCTCCATCCAGTCGGCAACTGAAGCAGCCGAATTTATGAGGGATGACAACCGCATAAAATCCTGCTGATATTCTGATGAAGCGCGGGTGGCAACAATCTCACGGCTGTGCAGATTTTTCTTGATTGAGAGGAGTATCTGGTTGGGATTTACAGGTTTTATGAGATAGTCGGCAATCTGGTTACCTATTGCCTGATCCATAATGTTTTCCTCTTCGCTTTTGGTGATCATGATTACCGGAATGTCAGGATGAGAACGATTTATCAAGGCAAGCGTCTCCAACCCTGTTATGCCGGGCATATTCTCGTCGAGGAGAATAAGAGAGAAGGGTTCCTTTTCAAGCGCGTCAAGCGCGTCGCGACCGTTTGACACGGTGGTGACTTCGTAGCCTTTGGCTTTCAGGAAAAGAATGTGGGGCTTAAGGAGATCTATCTCATCGTCTGCCCATAGAATTTTATCTGTCATAATCTATGATATTTATTGG
>DAWBVG010000452.1:0-3635 GCA_052279865.1 Muribaculaceae bacterium | reverse complement strand
GATGTGTATAAGAGACAGGTATATCATACACCTTCCGGAACTCTCCAACTCCGGACATCTTTCGTTGTATTTTCGGTTGATCTTCAGCCAACGATATATAGCCAAAACCATCGCAATAATTACAAATATTGTGACAGACCCATAGTCTGGCCCATCATAATATTCAAACACAGTCATATTATTCTCCGGGCTGTCCTTCTGATATACCACTCCTATACTGTCGCCTACGGCAAAACCGTTGGCATGTGCACCACCTTCATAATCTCTGCCATTTACCGTAATAATATAATGTATTATAGGGCCACTGTTGCCTATATAACCAATATTTGAAATTACAGTTGTAGTAAATTCCGGATTTGCCGACAGAGCACTGTATTTGCGATTTTGGAAATACAGGCCGGCAATGAGAAACGGCACGAGAATCAACAGCATAACGCCAAATGGCATACGTGTATCACCTCGCCGCCCAAAGAAGAACCTATATATTTTGCTGTCAGATTTCATTCTTTATCCGTGTTGATGGACTCCGAAAACTTCAAGTTTGTTCTCATCAAGATTTATAAGGATGTCAACTTCATCGCTTCCGCCATCTTCCATCCATATAAGTTCCTTATCATTGTTTAAGTAGCCATTGGTTATATCTCTCTCAATAAGTTCTTTGCTTACAAGAATAATGTAAGCATATTGAATACCCTCAGAATCTCTCCATCCGAAATATTGACAGCGATATCTGTCATATGGGTATGCCGTATATTCCAACCTTCCGGATGGATGTTCTAATAGATAATCCCCGCTTTCAGCCGGTTTTATCGAGTCTGTGAAATACTTTATGAGTATTTCTCTCGCTTTTTCATATTGGGATTGTGTCAGTCTGAAGAACTCCGGTTCGCTAATTCCCCACGAAGCGACTTTTTGGTAGTCACTAAAGATAATGTCATCAGAATCCGAAGGCATGACAATCATTCGATCTACTCCAGTTTCTCCTTCCGGTATATCATCCCACATATCATCACGGCTATCATAGACATATTCTTCGTATTCCGATTTTACAAATAATGTAAATGCGCGGTCATTATAAGAATACTGAATATGTATATCTCCAAAATGAGAGGTGGTATCGGAAGGCACACCTATCTCAGCCAAACTCTCAGGATAGCGGTTATATTCTTTATTATAATCGTTAATACGTTCAATTACATAGTTTTCAGTATGGGTTAAATCCTGAACCGCATAATAGCATAATCCTGTGCCGACAGCCAAGATGACGATATAGATAAGTCCTTCGATCTTAATTATTTTCAGTTTCTCTTGTTTGGGAAACTGTCGGATAAACATTAATGGGATTTGCGACACTGCAAACAAAACTACCGTAACTGTAGCTGCAAACAAAAATCTCCATATCACATATTCCATCCAAGGGTGCAGGTCAATGTTAAGTGCATTTACACTCAATCCCATAAGTGTAAAGAATAAGGCAAAGAATAATGCCGGCAGAAACAGCGCAAAGACAGCAGCTTTATATAAGTACACTCCCGGCTTTGGCCATTTAACCATAAGTCCGACAAGCGCAATGGCTGTGCACAAAATCAAGATGATTGGTATCATATCAGTTGGCTATTAAAACAGAACCACTGCTAAAACTAAGAAACCGAGAAATCCGTTGGCAAGGTTGTTGTCGGCATGGTCCATATCGCTGAAATCATCCGAGCCATAGCGGATTTGCCTGTATGACACTTTCTGCCCGCGACGGAACAGCCGCAGACAATCGTACCGAAGCCCGGCTCCAATATGTTGACTCGCCGATATGAACCATGAACGTATAAACATATCATTTTGAGATTATTTAAGAAGCTGTCTTTTAAAAACGGAATTACTGTCAACGCCCATACTGACTACATTGTAGCCCGAAGGTATATATATTGTGTCACCGATTGCTACAATCGGTGTCGGGGCATTTATATTCCCGGAAAATTTCCACTCTTTCCCATCTGTATTGCGCTTTAATCTACGTGATATTATCCAAGGACCAAATTTGGTGTATAGGAGAGAGTAATCAGAGTTATAGCAGATTATATCCGGTAGCTCAACGCAAACAGTATCATCAATTGAAATTGTTGTATGCTCTCCCCACCAAATCAAAGTGTCCTGAACCTCTTGGGGTAATTCAGAACATAACACCTCTTCGCCATCAGTGTAATCTATGGAACGAGTGTATCCAAAACAAATGCCAATCGTTCCAAAGGCTAAAACACCTACTATTTTCTGCCACTTATTCATAATTCCTATGCTCCATCTGTTCGATACTGATTTTTTCGGCTACTATGATACT
Organism: Muribaculaceae bacterium; assembly: GCA_052279865.1. Lineage (GTDB taxonomy): Bacteria > Bacteroidota > Bacteroidia > Bacteroidales > Muribaculaceae > Lepagella. The sequence continues at coordinate 1,306 of DAWBVG010000452.1, read as the reverse complement.
GTCCTTTCTCTGCACTGAAAGAGGGCCAACATATTTATCTCCATAACTCAACCGGCTATCAGCGGCTGTGATTATCCACCAAGAATCATTATTTTGCTCAATGACTACTGTAGAATCATTCCACCACACATGTCGGACATTTGCAATGAATGACGGTTCATCCTTATAACCGAGTTTTGATACAAATATAGGATAATCTTTTTCGCTCTCTCCATATAATCCCTCGCCATAAGTAAATACCGAGTAATTATATGTTATATCATGCCGATTATTACAGGAAATAAAAGCTATAAATATTATTGTAGCAACCGCAAGCAGTAGTATTCCAATCAAATACTTGTTTTGACTATGGTAAGATTGCTCATCGAATACACTTATACCACCGAATCTCTTGATTGCGTCAATAACGCTTTTGTTACGGCAATATTTCCCGGATAGTCTGACCGAAATACTCTTTTGATGTTTAGTTTCGGATAACAATGCCATGTCCAACTCTCTGTAAAATAGGACACCCCCGTAGGACGGTCTATAACAAACAGTGCATTTTGTTATTTCAGACCATTTCAGCGAAGTAGTTTTGCTCCATCCTTTATATGAAATACCATCGGCATCTATTCTAAGAAAGTCAAGCCCGAATCGGAGATATTTGAAAATATACACCAATGTGATTATTCCAAAAAACGATGTGCCGATTATAGCACCGACAGGCCACCCGTTAGTACAGCCCCAATAAGTATTGAAAGCCAGACAAACAAGGCAAAAAAGAAGAAACGTAAACGTCTCTTTTGCAATATAGCGATTATGCTGCATCATCGCCTGCCTCCTTTCCGATAGCACAAGGATAACAGGCTTTGCGACCAAAGATTGTTGGAGAGAGCAAAGCCAACACAGAGAATCAATATCTTATAGAGTGTTGCCATATGCAAAATTACAAATAATTATCGGCATTGGGTGTGACAAATGTCCCAAACGGGCATGAAAACCAGAAAAAAGGTGTAGAATGTTATCTTTGCCGCCTGTGGCGGCCGAAATTTTTAGCGAAATTAGGCGTGACGACTTCATCACGAAGTCGTCACGCCTTGCTGATTGACTATGGCAGGTCAATTATTTCTTCTTGTTCAGCCACTCATCACGGCGTTGTCTGCACTCTTTCAGGGTCAGGGTAACGCAGGAAAAATAGTTCTCCGTCAGTGTGGCGATAGTCGTATTGATAAAGTTTCTTTCGCCGTGTGCGGAAGCCGATGTAAAACACCTCGTATTGCCTCCCATACGGTCAGCGAGCTGAAGGTTGTTCAGTGCCGGGAGT
>DAWBVG010000451.1:0-2034 GCA_052279865.1 Muribaculaceae bacterium | reverse complement strand
GTCGGGAGAGGCAAACTTGCCAGTTCCCACAAAGAGACGGGAGGTAAATTCCCGCTCTCCAATTTTTAAAATATCCTGCATATTATGTTGTTCTATTGTTGTTTTCATGGTGTGTAGTTCACCGCCTAAGCTTTCTTCTCATAAGGTTCGAGGAGGCGAAGAAATTCCTCGGTGGCTGCCTTGATATCGGGAGCAAATGCAATTGCTCCACTTACTGCCAGACCATTTACTCCGGTCTCCATTAGCGGCACAACATCTTCCGGTCGGATACCTCCAACCGCAACTGTGGCTATGTTGATTTCCCGTTGACGCATATCCTCGCAGATGGCTCGTATACCCTCAAGACCAAGCACCGGTGCGAGATTCTTTTTAGTTTCAGTGAACCGGTACGGTCCGATACCTATGTAGTCGATGTCAAGAGATCGAACCGCCATAACATCTTCAATTGTGTTTGCCGTTACGCCGATCACGGCTGCCGGTCCAAGAACCAGACGGGCTTTGGAGGGAAGCATATCCATCTTGCCGAGATGAACGCCTCCGACATCGAGTGTTTTTGCAAGCTCTACTCTGTCGTTGAGAATAAGGAATGCCTCCTTGTCAAGACACATGGGCTTTATCTCTTCCATCGCTTTTGCTATCTCTTCATCGGTGGCATCCTTCATACGGACCTGTATCCACCTGCATCCACCCTCAAGCACTTGACGCACTTGTTCAACTACTGAAACGGGAGATGATGTTGAAGTTATATATTGTAACATTTCGAGTAATGTTTAATGAGTAATCAGTAATGTTTAATTAAGGGAGGAGAGAAAGCTGTCGATGTCTTTCCAGACGCATCCCAACATCGCTGCCCCGGCGAACCCCGAAGCTTGGAGAATAGAGAATTTTGACGGATCCACGCCTCCTAATGCTATAACGTTTTTACCCTCTATTTTTCCTTTTATCTTCTCTAAATCAAATGCCGATTGATAACCGGGTTTGGAAATTGAATCAAAAATAGGGGATAACGTCACGTATTCAAACTTGTCGCAATCCTCAAGTTCATCCAATGTATGGCATGAGCGAGAGATTGAATGAGCGGTGGGGGGAGCAACAGGACAGCGAGAGTTGAGATGCACTCCTCCAAGATTAAACTCATTGATAAGTTCAAAATGACCGTGAAGCTTAAGCCTTTTGCGAAAAACGTAAGGGATATCTTCAATAAGGTTTTTGATATCGCGCAGGGATGCCCCCGGCTTGCGTATATGCACAAAATCAATTCCTCCTTCAAGAAGGCGCTCTATTTTCGCAGCTTCATCAGGAATCATCTCCGGTTCGGTTATAACTATCTTCAAGAACTTATTCATCCCTATTGCTATTTTAATTTGCGAAGATTGCAGCTTTCTCAGCCACCGAATGCTGCGGAAATGATAGTCACGGAATCACCTTCCTGAAGTCGGGTTATTTCCCAATTTTCATGTTTGACTATCTTGTTGTTGAGAGCAACCGCCGTACCGCCGGCTTTAACGCCGCGCTCTTTCATAAGTTCGGCGATGGTAAGATAATCTGACGAAAGATCAATATCCTGATTGTTTATAGTAATTCTCATAAATTTCGTGTTATAATGTGGTGCATTGTGTGCAACCGGTTATAAATTCAATTCGTTTCAAACGAAGAAATCCAAGGGTCCCGGACCATTCATCACTTGAAGGGTTGCAGCTGAAGCTATCGCTTTGTCTATAAAGATTTTTGCGTTTGAGATAGCTTCGGTAAGACTTTCTCCTTTGGCGAGACCGCAAGCAATGGCGGAAGAGAGGGTGCATCCTGTGCCGTGTGTGTTTGAAGTCTCTATTTTATGCGATTCAAATGCAGTAAACGTATCTCCGTCGAAAAGATAATCGGCAGCTATGTCGGTTGATGAATGACCTCCCTTAAGTAATACTGCATGTGCTCCGGTTTTCTCAAGAAGCAGTTCACATGCTATGTGGGGATCCATTTCGGAAGTATCGGAATGTATGAAGACGGAAGCTTCTGAAATGTTTGGTGTCATTACAG
>DAWBVG010000450.1:0-5570 GCA_052279865.1 Muribaculaceae bacterium | reverse complement strand
CTGTCACACAGCGCATATGTCCGATCTTATCTACTAACTTCATTGAAAAATACTATGTCCGACAAATTGTCGGGTTCCAGACTTGCCGATGATCTTGATGAACATTTTTTTGAGATGTATATTGATGATTCCGGACTTGAAGAGCTGTTTCGCAATGATGATGAGGCGTTGCGTCTAAGCCGCCGGCTTGTTGAAGCATATGGGAGTCTGCGCGGTAACCAGCGTATGGCGCTGTATCTTCGTTATGTCCGCGGATTGTCTTATAAAGAGATTTCAAAGGTGCTCAATATCCATTCGCAATCATCAATGAATCTCATATCACGTGCTCTTGCGTCGCTTCGCACGCGTATGATGTGCAGTACTCCGGTGATTATCAGTATTCTGACAACTCTTGCTCAGGAGCAGTTTTGATAAATTTTATAAAAAAGTGAGTAGAAAAACGGAACGTAATCGTTTTAAAATCAAACGTCATGAAAATGGAGAGTGGAAACAATGATATTCGTTATGTTATGCGCAGCTTGATCCGGGAAATCAGGAAGCGTGAGGAGCGGATGTCAGAATCGGAAGAGGATGAAAGTTGGCTGGAATTTATTGAGCTCAGAAATAATCTGCGGAAGAAGTCGCAACGCAGACGTTTAACAACCGTTTTTGCAGCATCTTGTGCGGCAGCGGTTATCGGATGTATTTTCATACCTGTGTTCAGAGGGCGTTCATCATCGCATCCCGAAACATCGACCACAATGGATCTGGAGCAATATGTACAGCTTTTGGACAGCAGTCATGAGGAGATTGTGCTTATGATGGAGGGCGGGCAGAACATTTCTCTCAATGAAGAGAATCCATCGATAAAGTTTGCCTCCGACGGCACATTGACAGTAAATTCAGATACGATAGATTATGCAGAGGAACAACAAGGAATACAGGCAGTCAATCGTCTTGTCACTCCGAAAGGAAAGAGAACACATCTGACTTTGGCAGACGGGTCGTCGCTTTGGGTAAATTCCGGCACTAATGTAGTGTTTCCTGCTCATTTCAGCGCGGACCGTCGCGAGATATTTGTAGAGGGTGAGGTGTACATAGACGTTAAGCGTAACGAACATGTGCCTTTCTTTGTCCGCACTAAAGATTTCGATGTGCAAGTGCTTGGAACAAGCTTCAACGTTTCTGCATATCCGTCGGAGGAATCAGCTTCTGTCGTTCTCGTGAAAGGACGGGTGAACGTGGAGAACAAAGAGCACCGACACGTGCATCTGAGTCCCGGTCAGATGGTGACTGTCATAGATGGCGAGCCTTGCTCCCCGAGACGCGTTGATGTGTCGCAATATATCAGTTGGATAGACAATATGCTTATATATGACGATCGTCCGCTGTCAGATGTGTTCCATAAGTTGACGCTTTATTATGGCAAGGAATTCAAGATAGACCCTGATGTCGCCGTGATGCGCGTCACAGGCAAGCTCGACTTGAAAGAAGATCTTGACCCGGTGCTTAATACAATTAGCTATTCCACTCCCATTAAATACACTAAGATGTCTAACGGTAAAATCCGGGTATCAAAAGATTAGTTTTAAGGTCCTCAATTATTAATTATTTAAATATTCAGAAAAAAAACAGACAGAATCTAATGCACGTACCATCCAGAACTCCGCAATAATCTGCGAGAATGACTGAAAACAACAACTAACAAAATCTAACATTAACGCTATATTGTATGAAAAACGATAGCAACCTATCCTTCGCGGGAAGGTTAATAGCCCGCGCTGTGCTCTTATGCGTCATGTTGGCGCTTCCGCATCCGGGATATTCCTCCGAGGCAGGGGCTCCGAATTACTCATTGGAGAAAAAATTGAGTATCAATGCACACAACAAATCTGTGAAGGATATACTCGGTTATATTGAGAAGAATTCAGATTACATATTCTTCTATAAAAGCAATATCAATGCCGACCGGAAAGTGAATCTTATAGTGGAGAACCAGACGGTCCCCGCCATTATTGAGAAACTTTTCGCAGGCACAAATATCAGCTATGAAATTCGCGGACGTCAGATTTCCCTTAAGGAAGACAGACAGAAAAGTGTTCCGCAGAAAACCGGACAGCAGAAGCGTCGCGTCAGTGGCATTGTGCTCGATAACGCCACCGGAGAACCTCTTGTCGGTGTCACTGTGTCGCCGAAGAGCAATCCCGGAGGGGGAGTGATGACCGATATGGATGGAAAGTTTTCCGTTGACTTAGTCGGCAATGATCCTCTTAAATTCTCATATGTCGGTTATATTGCCCGCGAGGAGAAAACGGCAGGGAAAAGCAGCCTCAATGTACACTTATCTCAGAACGATGCTGTTCTTGATGATATTGTAGTCGTAGGTTACGGCACCACATCGCGTAAGAGTCTCACCACTTCCATAGCCAAGGTAGATGCCGACAAAGTATCCAAAACTTCCAATGCAACAGTCGGAAGCATGCTCTTGGGTCGCGCAGCCGGAGTGCAGGCAACCATTGCAAGTGCGGAGCCTGGTGGTGGAATCAGCATTTCGGTTCGCGGATCGGGCACTCCGATGTATATTGTGGACGGGGTGGAGATGCCGAGTTCCAATCTTGAAGGAGGAAACTCCGGCACGGCGTTGCCATCGAACATCAACCGTTCCGGACTTGCCTCGCTCAATCCTGCAGACATTGAATCGATAGAGGTGCTTAAAGATGCTTCGGCTGCCATCTATGGTGTGAAAGCAGCCAACGGCGTGGTGCTTATTACCACTAAGAAAGGAAGAGAGGGGAAACCATCCATTACCTATGAAGGAAGCTACACGGTGATGAAGCATTACAATTATGATATGGATCGTCTTGATTCCCGTCAGTACATGGAGATGGTGAATCTCTATGATAAAGAGAAGTATCTCTACAATAAGAAAATGTATCCATATGGAAACCAAGAATATGACGGCAGTTATACGCCTCTGTTCTCAGACGATGATATCCGCGGCGCCATCAATACCGACTGGCTCGGTCAGGTGCTTCAGACCGGTCATGTCAACAATCATAACCTTACAATAAGCGGCGGCACGAAGATTATCAAATATTATCTCGGTCTGAACTATTATGAAGAGAAAGGTGTGCTCCGGAATTCGGGAATGCAGCGTTATTCTTTACGCACCAACATTCAGGCTCAGCTTTTCCCTTTCCTGAAGCTGTCGACTATTGTGAATATGAACAACAACAAATATGACAATTCTATTACGGGAGGCAACAGTTCGATGAAAGATCAGGCAGCCGGTTCAATTTGGCTTGCCAAAAGGTATCCGACCTATCTTCCCGTAACAGATGAAAACGGTGACTATACGATTGTTGGTCGTGTCCCCAATCCGATTGCCTGTCTTGGAATCTCAGATAAATCGAGGACGAACAATATGTTTGCAAGCTTTACACTCGATGCGGATCTTGTGAAAAACTGGCTGTCATTGCGTCTTCTCTATGGTGTGAACAAAGACAACTCCCGTCGTAGTTCCTATATTCCGGAAGGAATATATTTCTCTCTGGCGAAAAACTCACGTGGTAACCTGAACTATTATCACCGCCAGTATGAGACAATGGAAGGGACGTTGACGTTCAATCACGGTTTCGCCAATATCGTGAATGTAGACGCGGTGATAGGTATGGGTCGTTATGTTCACAAAAGCGACGGTATGCTTACTGAATATCAGAATTCCAACAACCTTATCGGAGATGCCAATATTTCGGCAGCCAACGGTCCGTTTATGCCCACTTCTTCAAAAGGGGAGAATGAGCGTCGGTCACAGTTTGCACGTGTCGGACTCAATTTCCTTGACCGATATATCGTAAACGCTACAATCCGTCGCGACGGCACCGACAAATTTTTCAAGAACAAGAAATATTCCTGGTTCCCGTCAGTATCGGCTGCATGGCGCATCAACAATGAGAAATTTCTGCGCGATGTCGACTGGATCTCCCTGCTGAAACTTCGTGCAAGTTATGGTCAGACGGGTAACGATAATCTCGGCTCCACGCTTTATGGCACAATCGGTGTGTCTCCTACATATGTATTCTTTAGCGAAGGGAACTCCATGCATATCCCCTATATACTTGAAGGTGCCACCTATACTGATGTGACATGGGAAAAGACAACGATGAAAAACATTGGTGTGGACTTCAATGTGCTCAACGACAGAATCACACTGTCTGTAGACTTGTTCCGCAACGATATCACCGATATGCTTGGCAACGCCAGCACGGCGCCGTTGAATATGTATCCCACACGTCCGATCAATGGCGCTCACTTGAGACGCTCCGGAGTGGAGGTTGCGATCACATCACGGAATTTCCAGACCAACGATTTCACATGGACAACGAGCTTGAACCTGTCGCACTATAAAGCAGTCTGGGTTGAACGTATGCCGAACTATGACTATAAGCCGTATCAGGTGCGTAAGAACGAGCCTGTCAATGCAAGCTATTTCTATAAATACGATGGCATAATCAATATGGACAAGAGCAATATGCCTGAATCGCAGAAATCCCTTGCAGCTGCAGCGCAGATGCCCGGTTGCCCGATTATTGTAGACAAGAACGGCGACGGAACCATCGACAAGGAGGATATATTTATGGAAGACATGACTCCGAAGCTATATTATGGTTTAGGAAATAACTTCCGTTACAAGAATTGGGATCTCGATATCTACCTATACGGGCAACTCGGCGTGAACAAATACAATACCACCTATGCCACGGCTTGTTCGGTGTCAAATCTTGCCAATGGTTATGAGACTATGAATCCCGCCACACACGCATACAATGTGTGGAATTCGCAGACTAATCCCAATGGTACGGAACCCGGTTATGCCTGGCGAAATATCACGATGCCCGAAGGAGTTGGAGTGCGTCAGTGCTACCAGAACGCAAGCTTCTTGCGCGTGCGTACCATCGCTCTCGGTTATACTTTCGATGCATTGAAATGGAAAGTATTCAAAGGGTATCTCAAAAGTATCAGAGTGTTTGCAGACATCACTAATCCCTTTATTATTACCAAATACAAAGGTGATGATCCTGAAATCATCACTACATCCAACAGTGTGACCGGTGGACAGTATCCACAGGTACGCTCATTCGCTTTCGGCGCAAGAATCACCTTCTAATATATTGAACTTAATTATGAAAAAATATATATTATTTCCATTCCTTGTAGCCGGGTGTCTGATGCTCGGAGGCTGCGAGAATAATTTCGAACCCAAGATATTCGGAAGTCTTCTTCAAGGTTCGTATCCATCAAGCGAAAGTGATTATGTGTCATACGCCATGGGTTGCTATGTACCCTTTCAGTCGGTCAACGCATATAAATTTTCCGACGGAACCCAGCATTGCATCTACCAGCCAACCGGGGGGTATGTGCGTATGTTTGATACCCCGACGGATATGCAGGCTCCTGGATTGTGTACCTTAGCAAGCGGCTGGCTCGATTTTTCCAAGGCGGATTATGAACCTTGCCGTTATTACAACGACGCGAGTGCCAATGACAAAACTCCGGGTCAGTATCGCAAGACAGTGCATGTGACGCGATTC
>DAWBVG010000449.1:0-2658 GCA_052279865.1 Muribaculaceae bacterium | reverse complement strand
GGAACTGGCAAGTTTGCCTCTCCCGACATTATGCTTGAGGCCATCAAGGCATCTGAATCACAGATGATCACGGTGGCGATGAAGCGCGTGAACATGATGAATGAGGCTACCGATGAAATGCTCACTCACATAAACCGCGATCATGTGCAATTGCTTCCGAACACCTCCGGGGTGCGGAACGCACAGGAAGCTGTGCTTGCAGCTCAGATGAGCCGCGAAATTTTCGGCACATCCTTTATAAAACTTGAGATCCATCCCGATCCCAAATACCTCATGCCGGATCCGATAGAGACACTCAAGGCAACAGAGGAACTTGCAAAGGATGGTTTCACTGTGCTGCCATACATACAAGCCGACCCTGTGCTTTGCAAACTGCTCGAGGAAGCCGGTTCGGCAGCGGTGATGCCGCTTGCCGCTCCAATCGGCACGAACAAAGGTCTCGTAACCCGCGACCTTCTCGAAATCATTATCGAACAAAGTCGTGTGCCGGTGATTGTGGATGCCGGTCTGGGAGCTCCATCCCATGCAGCTGAAGCGATGGAGATGGGTGCCGATGCTGTGCTTGTCAACACTGCCATTGCAGTGGCAGGCGATCCGGTGCTCATGGCAAAAGCATTCAGAGATGCAGTGCGTGCCGGCAGAGACGCTTTCAATGCCGGACTCGGTGCCGTCTCTACCTGCGCACAAGCCACAAGTCCGCTCACGTCATTCCTTAATAGCTAAATCGCAATAAAAACACTCTGCTTAATCGCAGGGACAAAAAACGACAATAACATGAAAATAGAAAATATCGACGTCTCTTCATATCCCAATTCGGAAAAAATATATGTTGAAGGCAAAATGCCGGGAGTGCGTGTCGGCATGCGCAAGATTCATCAGTACCCCACTGTAAAGATTGAAGATGGCAAACGGGTGGAATATCCCAACGAGGATATAACAGTATACGATACTTCCGGTCCGTACACCGATCCCGATATCAATGTAGATATCAATAAGGGACTTCCTCGCTTCCGCGAATGTTGGGTTGAGGAGCGTAATGATACTGAAGTTCTTCCGGATATCACAAGTGACTACGGTCGCATGCGCCGCGATGATAAATCGCTCGATTCCTTGCGCTTCCCGGTGCAACATAAACCCCGTAAGGCGAAGGAGGGAAAGCGTGTCACCCAGATGCATTATGCTCGTAAGGGAATCATTACGCCTGAAATGGAATACGTTGCCATAAGAGAGAATCTCGATAATGAGGCACGTGGCATCAAGACTTACATCACTCCGGAATTTGTTCGCGATGAGATAGCCGCCGGACGTGCCATAATCGCTGCAAACATAAACCATCCGGAAGCCGAACCGATGATCATAGGATCTGCATTCAGTGTGAAACTGAATACCAATATCGGCAATTCTGCCCTGTCTTCAGGCATTGAAGAGGAGATTGCAAAAGCCGTATGGAGCTGCTACTGGGGTGGCGACACTCTCATGGATCTATCCACCGGCGACAATATCCATGAGACACGCGAATGGATCATCCGCAATTGTCCAGTGCCGATGGGAACGGTTCCAATTTATCAGGCACTTGAAAAGGTTAACGGAGATGTAAAGAAACTTACGTGGGAAATCTACCGCGACACCCTCATCGAGCAATGCGAACAGGGCGTTGACTATTTTACAATCCATGCCGGGGTGCTTCGAGAACATGCAAAACTCGTTGAGGAACGTCTCACCGGCTGCGTATCTCGAGGAGGCTCAATCATGACCCAATGGTGTGTGCTTCATGATTCGGAAAGTTTCCTGTACACTCATTTCGATGAGATTTGCGAGATTCTCAATAAATACGATGTTGCAGTCTCTCTTGGCGACGGCATGCGTCCGGGATCAACCCATGATGCCAACGACCGCGCTCAGTTCCTTGAACTCGAAGTGCTCGGAGAGCTTACCAAGAAAGCTTGGGAACATGATGTCCAGGTGCTTGTAGAGGGTCCGGGACACGTGCCCATGCATAAGATCAAGGAAAATATGGAAAAGCAGAAAGATGTTTGCTGCGATGCCCCGTTCTATACACTCGGTCCGTTGACAACAGATATCGCCCCTGCCTACGACCATATCACATCAGCCATCGGCGCTGCCATTATCTCAAATCTCGGCACTGCCATGATTTGCTACGTTACGCCGAAAGAGCATCTTTCGCTCCCGACTCTCGAAGATGTGCGTGAAGGTGTGATAACATATAAGATTGCTGCTCATGCCGCCGACCTTGCCAAAGGATTCCCCGGAGCCAATGTGCGCGATGACGCGCTCAGCAAAGCCCGCTATGATTTCCGCTGGAAAGATCAGTTCAACCTATCGCTCGATCCGGAGAAGGCAAAGAAATATTATCTTGAATCAAGGAGAGACGCTCCTGACGCCGACGATCGCTTCTGCACCATGTGCGGACCCAATTTCTGCGCTATGCGCATCTCTCAGAATATAGAATCAGAATGCAAGAAGTAGAATTTAAAAGCGATCCAACCAAAGAAGCTGTTTTCGGTCATGGCTTTGCCGATGAAATCGGCAGCTATGACTGGAACGACACCATATCTCTCGTTGACAACGCCACTGAGGCGGATGTGCGTCGGGTTCTGGCAAAAGCCCGTCGCAATGTCAAACCTCTCACTCCCGAAG
>DAWBVG010000448.1:0-3361 GCA_052279865.1 Muribaculaceae bacterium | reverse complement strand
ATGCATCTTTATGCGTCTTTCCGGTGATTTAAGCGAATTCAGTCAGTCACAATGCCCGCATTGCTCCTTCCTGAATTCCCATAAATCCCTCGAAAATCCTCTAAAAATATGCATTAACTAATTTCCGAGTCATACTTAAAAACGAAGGGGTATGAGAAAAATATTGATAATCATTTGCAGTGTTATAGCTGCCGTCTTGACATCTTGTGAGAAAAAAGATAACACTTTCCAGACAGATCTTATTCAGGAAATAAGATCAAACAATAAAATGATACTTGCCTCCATGTCTATAACAAAAACTGCAAAAATGGAGAGCAGCGATTGGTATACTATAGGTAAACGTATTGCCGTGTATTCCTACGATTCTTATATACGTGCCTTTATTGATTTATCAACTCTTCAGCCAGACGACATAGTGTTTGATGACGACAAGATGACAGTCAAGATTACATTGCCTCCTATCCAGACTGAGATTACAGGCAGAGATATGGAAATGCGTAAAGAATATGAAAACATAGGTCTTTTACGAAGTGATCTTGATTCCAAAGAAAGAGCTGAAATTAAAGAGAAGGCAAATGCTTCCTTTAAAAAAGAAGTTGCTGAAAATCCTGTTTTCCAAAAACAGTTGATAGAAAATGCCAAAAGAAAAGCCAGAAGCTACTTCGAGAGTCTTTTCTCTTCAATGGGATATACAGCAACAATTGAATTTAAATAACTTATTAAATGATGAACAAGATAATAAAATATATAATAGTAATAGTTCTGGCAGCTGTTGTTGCCGCCATAGTTTATTTCTCTTTAAGATCTCCTGAGAAAAAAAGTATAGACATAAGCAATGCGCGCATAAACGATGTAGAAACCATGGCAAGATTATGCGTGGTGGATATTTATAGTGAAGTCCCCGTGCTCGACACCATAAATAAAAAGGTTATTTTCGGTATTCAGAAACAGAACGGAAATGTATCTTTCGACATGGATAAAATGGAAATAGACACGGTTGGAGATACCGTGCGCATAACCCTCCCTCCGGAAATAGTGGAATTATATGAATCCACTGAGCCAAATTCATGGGAAGTGATAGATACAAAAAACATCGGTCTATTAGGAGCATTGCGCAGCAATAAACTTACAAATGAAGAAGACAACATGGTAAAGGCAAAGATAAAATCAAACTCCAAAAAGCGGCTTTATGATACAGGTGTAGTACGTCGCGCACGCTCCGAGGCAGCCCATAATCTTGAAAACATGATGACCAATATCTATAGAAAACCGGTAAAAGTGACCGATCCCACACCCGAAGGCGCGTGCAAAAGCTGTAGATAAGTTGTAGATAACTGTCGAAAAACTGTTGAAAAGTCTGTAGATAAAACCATAATAACTTATTTAAGGCTATTTTAGGATTTAAGGATATTTTTTATAAGCCATCATTCTTTTTTATACACAATATTATCGATTGAATAGTTCTTCACCACTTTTCATCAGACTTATCTACTGATGAAGGGGAGGTTTTCTACAGTTTTCGACTCTCCGTAATGAAGATTTTATTAACTTTGCAATTGTCTACAGGATGTAGATAAAGTTCACATCCATTTGAGAATCAATCATACCCCCTGTAGATAACATGATAATAAAGTTTGCCCAAACTTCAATAACTCATATTTCCAAATTTTTAGGCAAAAAGTTATTGGTAGTTATCTACACTATTTATTATTGTTGTTTATTTTTTTACTTAATTTTTAATTTTTACTTAAAACCTAAATAATAAAAAAGCTCATGACACAGGAAGAGCTGCGCGGTGAAATACTCCGACTTAAAAAAGAGAAAAACGCTTTGATAATGGCTCACTATTATCAGCGCGACGAAATACAAGAGATAGCCGACTTCATTGGCGATTCATTGGCATTGGCACGCCAGGCAGCCAAAACGGATGCAGATATAATAATAATGTGTGGTGTCCACTTCATGGGAGAGACAGCTAAGATACTTTGTCCTGACAAGAAGGTGCTGGTTCCGGATATGGCTGCCGGTTGTTCCCTCGCTGACAGTTGCGATCCTGAGGAGTTCCGTGAATTCGTAGAGGCGCATCCCGGCTATACCGTAATAAGCTATGTCAATACATCGGCAGCTGTGAAAGCCCATACAGATATAGTGGTCACTTCAGGAAATGCGAGAAAAATAGTGGAGTCACTTCCAAAGGATGAGAAAATAATCTTCGGTCCCGACAAGAATCTTGGAGGATACATCAATTCAGTTGCAGATCGCGATATGCTTCTATGGCATGGCGCCTGTCATGTGCACGATCGTTTCTCGATAGAGAAGATAATGGAAATGAAGCGAGAGCATCCGGAAGCGAAAATACTTGTGCATCCCGAATGCAGGCGTCCGTTGCAGCTTATAGCTGACAAGGTAGGTTCCACCGCCGCGCTGCTTGATTTTGCAGGGAAAGATGAGGCGCCCGAATATATTGTTGTTACCGAGAGTGGCATTTTGTTTGAGATGCGTCGCAAATGTCCCGGTAAGCGTTTTCTTCCGGCTCCTGCCGAAGATTCGGAATGCCAGTGTAATGAATGCGATTATATGAAACTAAACACACTTGAGAAGGTTTATAAGGCATTGCGCGATGAGCAACCCGAGATCATTGTTGATCCTGAAATAGCAGCAAAAGCCATAAAACCTATAGAAAGAATGCTCTCCTATAATGTATAAATGAGGCTTTAGGTCTTAGGTTTTAGGCATTAAGTATGACATCGAAATTATTTAATGTATTGATTTGTCAACGCATCTTTTTGCGTCTTTGCGGTGATTTAAATGAACCTAAAACCTAATGCCTAAAACCTAATGCCTATAAAAATTGGACAGAAAAAAGAAGAATATAGTAGAGTTGTCGAATTGTTCGGTAGAGGAATATAGGGAGCTTAAGAAGTTGCCTTTGAAGGTTATTGCCGACAATGTCCGCTCCATGTATAATGTAGGATCAATATTTCGCACCTCTGATGCATTCCTTGTAGACGAAATAATACTTGGAGGAATCTCCGGATGTCCGCCGCATCCTGAGATAGCCAAAACGGCTTTAGGTGCAGAAGAGACAGTGACATGGCGTCATGTTGAGGATGTGGTTGAAGCGACGTGTCGGCTGAAAGAGGAGGGTTGGAAGATATGCACTCTCGAACAGACTCACAACAGCACTCCTCTTGCGGAGTTTATTCCATCAAAGGATGAGAAATATGTTCTCATAGTGGGAAATGAGGTTGAGGGAGTGGACCAGCGACTGGTGGATATAAGCGATGTGGTGATTGAGATTCCTCAATATGGAGTAAAACATTCTCTGAATGTTTCTTCAAGCGCTTCCATAGCCTTGTGG
>DAWBVG010000447.1:0-3435 GCA_052279865.1 Muribaculaceae bacterium | reverse complement strand
TATTAGCATCTGATAAACTTTTTAACTTCTAAACTCTTAAACTTTAAGTTGAAGCTTGCAAAACTTAAATAAATCAATATATCATGACATTATTCGAAAGGCTTACAAAGAAGGCGCAGGAAAACCGTCAGCGCCTCGTGCTTCCCGAATCTCTTGAGCCTCGCACACTTCAGGCTGCAGAGAGAGTAATAGCCCAGGGAATCGCCGACGTAATCCTGATTGGAAAACGCGACGAGATTCTTGCCAAAGCTTTTGAGCTTGGACTACCCCATATCGAAAACGCCACATTCGTCGATGCTGATGATGTGGAAGTAACCGAACCTTACGCAGAGCTTTTCGCTCAACTTCGCAAAAGCAAAGGCATGACAATCGATGAAGCCCGCAACGTGGTTCGCAACCACCTTTACCTCGGATGCCTTATGATCAAGAGAGGCGATGCAGATGCGATGGTCGCAGGTGCATTAAGTCCGACATCCCACGTGCTCCGCGCAGCATTCCAAGTATTGAAAACAAAACCTGGAATCTCGGTTGTGAGCGGTGCATTCATCATGCTTCTCCCGGAGAACGTGCCTTATGGCGAAGACCATATGCTCGTGTTTGCAGACTGTGCAGTTGTGCCTGATCCCACTGCAAAGGAACTTGCGGAAATCGCGATTGCAACAGCAAAAACTACAAAATATATCGCCGGACTTGATCCGGTTGTGGCAATGTGCAGTTTCTCAACAAAAGGAAGTGCAAACCATGAGAGAGTTGACAAGGTAATTGAAGCAACCGAACTCGCGAGGAAGATGGATCCCGAACTAAAAATAGATGGAGAACTTCAGAGCGATGCAAGCATCGTGCCTGCCATCGGCAGCATGAAAGCACCCGGCAGCCAGGTTGCCGGTCATGCAAACACTCTTGTATTCCCCTCTCTTGAGGTTGGCAACATTGCATATAAACTCGTTCAGCGTCTTGCCGGTGCCGGTGCGGTCGGTCCTATCCTCCAGGGTCTTGCAGCTCCCGTCAACGATCTATCACGCGGTGCAACTGTAGACGATATTGTAAACACTATAATTGTTACTTGTAACCAAGCCATCGGCGACAAAGGACTTTAAGATATGAAGATATTGGTATTGAACTGCGGCAGCAGCAGTGTTAAATATAAACTTATCGACAGCGAAAACAAAGCTGTTCTTGCCGAAGGTGGCGTAGAGAAAATCGGTTTGCCCGATTCTTTCCTTAAATTCAAGCTTTCCGACGGTTCAAAAGAGACCGTAACCGTTGAGATGCCCGACCACAAAGAGGCAATCAAACAAGTGATGAAGGTTCTTACAGATCCCGGAAAGGGTGTGATAAAGAGCTTCGACGAAATCGGTGCTGTAGGTCATCGCGTGGTGCATGGAATGGAATATTTCAACAAATCCGTGCTCATCACTCCCGAAGTTATCGAAAAAGTAAAAGAATGCTACCCTGTGGCGCCCCTTCATAATCCTGCTAACGTAACCGGTATCGAAGCGGTCACAGAGCTTATGCCCGAGACTCCTCAGGTTGCAGTGTTTGACACTGCTTTCCATCAGACGATGCCCGCGAAAGCATACATGTATGCCCTCCCCTATGAGGATTATGAGAAATACGGCATCCGTCGTTATGGTTTCCATGGCACAAGTCATCGCTACGTGTCGCGTCGCGCATGTGAATTCTTAGGTCTCCCGTATGAGAAGCAACGCATCATAACATGCCACATCGGCAATGGTGCCAGCATTACGGCTATTGCTGACGGAAAGAGCGTTGACACATCCATGGGACTCACTCCCACAGAGGGTCTAATGATGGGAACACGTGTCGGCGACATCGATCCGGGTGCGTTGGTATACCTCATGCAGAGCCGCGGGGTTGATGCCGCAGGACTCCAGAAAATAATCAACAAAGAGAGCGGTGTGCTCGGAGTTTCCGGAATTTCCAACGATATGCGCGACATCGAGGCTGGCATAGCGGAAGGTAACGGACGCGCTAAACTCGCAATGGACATGTATGAATACCGCATTCTCAAATATATCGGTGCTTACACGGCTGTGCTTGGCGGAGTTGACATCATTGTCTTCACCGGAGGCGTTGGTGAAAACCAGATTGGCACCCGTGAAGAAATCTGCAAAAAGCTCGAATACATGGGCGTAACGTTCAATGCAGAGGCAAACAAGGTTCGCGGCGAAGAGATTGAAATCTCAGGCAAGGATTCAAAGGTTCATGTAGTCGTTATCCCCACAGATGAGGAAATGATGATTGCTGAAGACACCGATGCTATAGTCAAAGGATGAGAATAGGACAAGGATATGATGTTCACCGCCTTGTAGAAGGCAGGGAACTCTGGCTATGTGGCGTGCAACTCGAGCATTCGCTCGGGTTGCTCGGTCATAGCGATGCAGATGTGGCAATCCACGCGCTCTGCGATGCCATCCTCGGAGCGTTGGCTTTACGCGATATCGGCTATCATTTTCCGGATACTGATCCAACATACAAGGGTGCCGACAGCAAGAAACTTCTCGCAGAGGTATGTCGAATGATGCGTGAACGGAATTATATCATCGGGAATATTGACATAACCATCTGCGCAGAGCGACCCAAAATCAATCCACACATAGAGAAGATGCGTGAAACCCTTGCCGGCATACTTGAATGTCGTGTGGCAGATGTGTCCGTGAAAGCCACAACCACTGAGAAACTTGGCTTCACCGGCCGCGAGGAAGGCATCTCCGCTTACGCTGTGGTATTGCTTAAAAGCTGCTAAACTCCAATAATGATCTATCATCTCATCGCGCTATTGATAGCCACACTCGGGATCGTAAAAGGTTACCGAAAGGGTTTCTTCAGACAGGTTCCTGAACTTATCGGATTCTGTTTCGGCGTGGTATGTGCCAGAATATTCTACGAACCGGTTGAAGAAGGAATCAGACAGTTGCTTCCCTCGATCGGGGCACGCGCAGAATGTAATTATGTCTACGGTATATTGTCTCGTGGTATAATTTATATTTTCGTTTACGAAATATTCAGTTTCTGCACAGGATTCCTACGGCTATTGTTCCGGAGACTTGACAGCGGTGTTCTCGACAGCATCTCTGGTTCATTCTTCGCTCTCATCAGATATCTGCTTATGCTATCGATAATCTACAACTTTATACTTTGTTGGAGCACCGACACGGAACTTTTGCAGTACGCCAAGTCGGACGATGGTAATATAGCGGAAGAGGTGATGCTTGTTGCTCCTGCCATTCTTGGTGGAGAATCTGTGGAAGATCTCGCTCATACTCTCCAGTTGGAAGCTGCCAAATGCATTTCCTGATTTTTTAACACAAAGTTTTTGGATAAAAAAACTATTTTACGTAATTTTGCACAACGATAAGACAGCATTCGCTGTTCATTATCCACATCCTGCGGTAGTAGCTCAGTTGGTAGAGC
>DAWBVG010000446.1:0-11501 GCA_052279865.1 Muribaculaceae bacterium | reverse complement strand
TATGAGGGCTTTCGTTGCGGTTCGGCAAATGTTAGCACAGCCGAAATCCGATAAGTTCGCAGTGCTGTAACAACGCATCGAGAAGTTAGAAAACTACATAGAGGAAGTCATCACGGATGTTAACGATGTGAATGAGGATACGCGCATGCAGATAGAGCTCATCAATAAATCGCTTGCCGAACTTCAAGCCGAAAAGAAAACCCTGATAGCCTCTCGTTCTCCCATCGGATTCAAACCGCAATAAAACAATTTAGCAGCTTCATAATATCACAAGAATCATGAATGAACTTGAAATAATCAGCTCGAAGATTTACGAAATAAGAGGTCAGAAGGTCATGCTCGACCGCGATTTGGCTGTCCTTTATGGTGTTGAAACAAGAGCTTTGAATCAGGCAGTCAAACGTAATATAGAAAGATTCCCAGATGACTTTATGTTTCAGCTGACAAATGAAGAACTTGCTGATTGGAAATCACAAATTGTGATGTCCAATTCCATAAAGATGGGTATAAGACGTAATCCTTATGTGTTCACAGAACTTGGAGTAGCAATGCTTTCAAGTGTTTTAACCTCAAAAATTGCAATCCAGGTCAATATGGGAATAATGCGTGCTTTTGTCAGTGTGCGTCAAATGTTAGCACAGCCGAAAACCGATAAGTTTGCAGTGCTGGAACAACGCATCGAGAAGTTAGAAAACTACATCGAGGAAGTCATCACGGATGTTAACGATGTAAATGAGGATACGCGGATGCAGATAGAGCTCATCAATGAATCGCTTGCCGAACTTCAAGCCGAAAAGAAAACCCTGAAAGCTTCACGTCCTTCCATCGGATTCAAACCGCAATAAAAAATTTTAGTAGCTTCATAATAACACCTGAATCATGAATGAACTTGAACTAATCCGCTCGAAGATTTACGAAATAAGAGGTCAAAAAGTAATGCTAGATCGAGACTTGGCACGTATGTATAATGTCTCCACATCCAATCTTAATAAGGCTGTAAAGCGAAATATCAAGCGATTCCCGGAAGACTTCATGTTTCAGCTCTCGCAGATGGAATTTGATGAACTTAAAGCCAACTTGATATTCCAAAATGGAACATCAAGTTGGGGGGACACCAGAAAAAAACCGATGATTCAGAATAAAGAATATGTTTATGTAAGAAGATTATGCTGAAGGAATGTATGTATGAGGGAGTGGTGGAAGCCGGGTGCGATGAGGCGGGTCGCGGCTGTCTGTGCGGTCCCGTGAGCTGCGCGGCGGTGATTCTGCCGGATGGTTTCAAGTGCGAGGAACTCAACGATTCCAAACAACTTACTGCTCATAAACGTGAGGAATTGCGGAAACTTATTGAAGCGGAAGCGTTGGCGTGGGCTGTGGTGATGGTCGAGGCCGAGGAAATAGACAAAATCAACATTCTTAACGCTTCAATTGCAGGAATGCAGCGGGCTCTCGACAAACTTTCCATAAGACCGGGACACATCCTCGTTGACGGAAATAAATTCAAACCTTATCTCGACCCGGTTCTAAACATGCAGACACCACACCATACTGTGGTGAAGGGGGATGCAACATACATGTCGATCGCGGCAGCCTCAATTCTTGCAAAGACACACCGCGATGAACTGATGCTGGAATATTCCCGTAAATATCCAGGGTACGGATGGGAACAGAATATGGGGTATCCCACAAAGGCGCATCGCAGTGCGATTGCTTCGCTTGGAATAACTCCGATTCACAGAAAAACTTTCCGGTTGCTATGAGCGATATTCTTGACATCCACACCCACAAATCACCTCCGCAACAGGAAGGCATTGTCAGCATACGGCTCTGTTATCCGGATGCAGATCAAGAGGGTATCTTACCGCAGCAACTGTATTCTGCCGGAATACATCCCTGGGATGTGCCTTTACATGATCTTGAAAACACCCGCAGGATGCTGAACTCATACGCATCACGTCCTGAAATAGTGGCAATCGGAGAATGCGGAGTAGATCTTAAATATGGAGGTCCGATGTTCCGTCAGCTGGAAGTGTTCCGCATGCAGATAGAGCTGTCGGAACAATTGAAAAAACCGATCATAGTTCATGATGTTAAAGGTGACGATATCATCTGCGGATTGCGTCGCGATTTGCGTCCTACCCAACCTTGGTGTATTCACGGATTTCGAGGTAAGCCGGCGGCTGCAACAGCCCTTCTGCGGTCGGGGTGCTACCTGTCTTTTGGAGAAAAGTTCAATTCCGACACGCTGATTGACATGCCAGAAGACCGTATTCTTGCCGAAACGGACGAATCCACCCTGACAATAGAAGAGATTATCGCACGTATGTCGGAAGTGAGGGGCGTTGATTTAACCCAAACCATAAAAGATAATTCAAAGAAATTTTGTAACTTTGTCAGTTAAGAGTGTGTTTACTTATGAAATTTCTTAGAATACTAATCATATCTTTGTTAGGCTGTCTCAGCCTTAGCTCATATGCATTGCGTCTTGAGCCAATAAAATATGGCGATTTCTCCAATTGGGTGACCCGAGAGGTTTCAGAATCAAAAATGCTCGGCGGCAAGAAAAAAACAATCTATGAAATCGCGCCTACCCGTACAATTCCCGGCAATAACAAAGCATACTCAAATGAAGGTGGCTCACCGTGGGCTACAAGCAATGTATATGCCAAAGTCGCCGGAATAGTGAAAGCCTCAGGCACGGTGACACCC
The DNA here is from genome assembly GCA_052279865.1 of Muribaculaceae bacterium. GTDB lineage: Bacteria > Bacteroidota > Bacteroidia > Bacteroidales > Muribaculaceae > Lepagella. The sequence continues at coordinate 8,792 of DAWBVG010000446.1, read as the reverse complement.
GCTACCGTCAATGGCAACAAAGTTGCCCGCATGGAAGCGAAAATGGAAGAGGTCAAAGTACTGGGAATCATAAACATGGATGTCATGGTTGCAGGCACCATATTCTTAGGTCGCATTTTCGAGCCTATAACCTCTCCGAAAGGTCCATATTCAAAAATGGAGATGGGCATCCCCTACACCAAACGTCCTGCGGCACTGGTGTATGATTTCAGTGTAGACATGCCCAACGTCAACACGCGAGTTAAATCCACCGGTTTTTCAAGCAAGAAAACACTCCAAGGACGAGACAACGCCGAAGTCTATGTCTTGCTTCAGAAACGTTGGGAAGATAAAGACGGTAATCTTTATGCCCAGCGCGTAGGCACCGGACGCGAACGCTATTCCAAGAGTGTGCCTTGGACAAAACAGCACGTGCTTCCCATACATTACGGAGACATCTCAAAACAAAGCTGGTATAAGCCATGGATGGGTCTTCTCGATGGAGAGAAAGCATATTATGCAATGAACTCCAAAGGGAAATTGGTGCCGGTTCACGAAACAGGCTGGGCACCTGCGGACGCCACTCCCACTCATGTGTTGGTGATGGCTTCGTCAAGCTGTGGCGAGGCATACATCGGCACTGAAGGACTGACATTATATATCGACAACATTTCATTCGGATTCTGATTATGAATATCGCATTGACAGGATATGGCAAGATGGGTCATATCATTGAAAGAATAGCAAAAGAGCGCAACCACAATGTGGTCTGCATCATAGATAAAGACAACACCGCGGATTTCGACAGCGATGCCTTTCATTCGGCAGACTGCGTGATCGAGTTTTCCACTCCCGCAACAGCCGTGGGCAATATTCGCAAATCATTCGAGCAAGGAGTGCCCGTGGTTTGCGGCACAACCGGCTGGACCGATGCAATGCCGGAAATCAAGGATTTATGTGAAGACGGAAAAAATACGTTCCTCTTTGCCTCCAACTTTTCCGTAGGAGTAAATATCTTCATGGCTGTCAACCGATATCTCGCAAGGATAATGAACGGCTTCCCTCAGTATCGTCCCCACATGGTTGAGACTCACCATATTCACAAACTCGACCACCCTTCAGGCACAGCCATTACTTTAGCTGAAGAGATCATCGAAGAGACAGACCGGATTTCCGGCTGGTGCGAACCCGAAGGAGCTGAAACATGCTGCAAAATAAGCTCTGACAATAACGGGGAACTTATGGAAATCGATCATATACGCACCGGCGAAGTGCCCGGTATTCATACAATCGACTGGGATTCTGATGTAGACAGCATCTCGATTACCCATAGTGCCAAATCGAGGGAAGGTTTTGCTTTGGGAGCCGTTTTGGCAGCAGAATGGCTTGCCGACAAAAAAGGATTCCACACAATCAATGAAGTCTTTAACTTTTAAGTAATGTTTAATGTTGAATGTGCAATGTTTAATTAAGCTGACGCCTCCCCCTTTTCACATTAAACATTGAACATTCGATATTACACATTTCACATTTCACATTAAACATTATACGAAATGTCTATAATAGAGCGTCTTCGACATATCAAGACCACACGCTGGATACGGTTCGGCATAGTTTCAGCAATTTTCTTCCTCTGGGTTATCCTTATGGGCAATCCTTGGCTGTTGTTTCTTTGGCTGATATTACTCGACATATACATCACCAACTTTATTCCTTGGGGATGGTGGAAAAAGAAAAAAGGAGCCACACGCACAGTAATGGCATGGGTAGATGCTATCGTGTACGCACTCGTGCTTATATATTTCGTATTCGCTTTCGTAGGTCAGCAATATGAAATCCCCTCCTCAAGTCTTGAGAAATCACTTCTTGTGGGCGACAGACTTTGGGTAAACAAAACCATATATGGTGCGCGTGTGCCTCAGACTCCGATACATTTCCCTCTGGCGCAACACACCATGCCGATCATAAACACCAAAAGCTATCTCGAAAAGCCACAACTCGACTACCATCGCATGCCGGGCTTCCGATCGATAGAGCGTGGAGACATTGTGGTCTTCAACTATCCGCAGGGTGACACGGTTGCAATAAAAATCCCTAATCCCGATTATTATCAGATCTGCTATGAATTGCGAAGAGAAGGAATAGAGGATCCGTTGGCTTACATGAAGGCTAACAGCAACATCTTCGGAGAAGTGGTGTGGCGACCGGTTGATCGCCGTGAGAATTACGTAAAACGAGCAATCGGACTCCCCGGCGACCGTCTGAAGATAGCCGGAGATACAATATATATCAACGGCAACGCTCTTCCGGAACCGGAGAACGTGCAGTATAACTATATTGTGCCTGTAAACGGACCTGTTTCCGCTGAGAAATGGCATGAACTCGGTGTTCGAGGGGAAGACTATGGTGGTATGCCGGCACGCAATGAGGCGGCTGGATTCTCATATTATGACGTGCCACTCACAGCTGCCATGAAGGCAGAGATTGAGAAATGGCACGAGGTCATTGGTCCTTTGCAAAGAGAGAGCCAGAGCGGACTTTTCGAATTGGGAGGAATATTCCCGCTTGGGGCTGATTATGGCTGGACCAGAACCGACATGGGTGAACTGTGGATTCCGGAAAGGGGTGTGACTCTGCATCTCACACCGGAAAATTATCCCATCTATGAGCGTGCAATCCGCACATATGAAGGTAATGATCTGGAAATGCGCGATGGTAAAATATACATCAACGGTAAGGAAACAGAATATTATACCTTCAAGATGGATTATTACTGGATGATGGGTGATAACCGCGACAGATCTGCCGACAGCCGCTTCTGGGGATTTGTGCCGGAAGATCACATCGTGGGTTCTCCATTATTCATCATTGCCTCGTTTGATCAGGAACGCGGACTTTTCGATGGAAAGATCCGTTGGAACAGAATTTTCGCCAACCCGAATCCTGATGGTAAAAACATGCGAGGGGAATGAACAACCGGATTCCCTTCGCTCCCGATTTATCTCTGACACGTAAGATTCTGGCAGGAGTCCGTGTCTCACCGGGAAAAGGTTTTGCCCGAACCGTTATTGAGGGAGACAGGATTTTGTCAATTCCCGTTGTGGGTGGAAGTGGCATATTGAAACGTTCAGATATAAACCTCAATAAAATAATGATTTCCGATCATGGAAGATGGAGGCAGGAACATTTGGGCGCCATAAATGCCACGTATGGCAAGACTCCTTATTTTCCTTATATCTTCCCTGAGCTTGAGAAAATCTACCGGGAGAAGAGTAATGGCTCATTGGGAGAATTTAACCGGGAACTGTTTGAGTTCGTTTATAGGTTTCTTGATGTGGATTCCATTCACAAGGCAATAGACGAGATGAATTTAAGAAATCCACGACGGCTTAGACAGCTGAAAAGGGAATTGGAAACAAAAGTTAACTTAAATTATTCAATTTTTGACGCTCTCTTCCGTTTAGGGAAAAACACGGCTTTTGTAATTTTTGATGATTAGACGCCTCATATTGATTCTGGTTGCATTTATTGTCACCTTCTCTTTCTACTCGCCGGCATATGCTCAAGCCCAGGAGGAAGGAGGTGAGTTACGTCTTAAAGTCAAAGCTTATAAGGGACATAAATATATTGTGGATGAGTATGGAGATACTTGCAGATATACATTCATTCGCGATTTAGTGGTCTTCCCTCCTCTCAAATTCAAGAATAAGAAACAGGAACAGTATTATTGGCGCACTGTCAGAGATGTTCGCAAGACTCTTCCATATGCCAAATTGGCATTCGCAACATTATGCGAGACATATGAGTATATTCAGACCATACCCGACAAGAAGGAACGCGAACGCCATCTGAAACGCCTTGAGAAAGATATTTTCGAGCAGTATAAACCTGTGGTTAAAACAATGACAAAAAACCAGGGTAAGGTATTGCTGAAGTTGATCAACCGGGAAACGGACCAGTCTTCATTCAATATAGTGAAAGCCTTCTTAGGTTCATTCCGTGCCGGTTTCTGGCAAACATTCGGCAGATTCTTCGGTATGAATATGAAAGCCGGCTTTCATCCCGAGAAAAACAAAGATGATGCGATGATCGACCGCATCGCCACCCTTATCGAGCAAGGGGCGCTATGATCATATTGAATTGTGATTGCAATTGATCGGTAGATAATTTTTTCTCAATATTTTCGAAATTGAAATCATTACGAAGATTTTCTGAGTTTGCAATTAGATTTACCATTTCATCAACCGAATCTACAAGATAACCAACCTCTCCAAATTTATTAAAGAAATATTGAAAATATTCATTTCTTAATGCTATTATCGGTTTTCTAAATCTAATGGCATCCAAAAGCGCACCACTTGCCGTAAGTTTATATTTATCACTTGAATAGAAATATAAAATAAAATCAAGTTCTTGCACTTTATTGAAGAATTCAGTTTCCGGCAATGGCTCTTCAGGTTTAATTGGAACAATTACACCATGCTCTTTAAAAGGAGTTGCATCACATTGTATATGACCAATTACATGGAACTGAGCATTGATGCCATTTCTTTTTGCAATCTTAATCAAGTCAAGATATTTATTGCTTCCTTTATGCTCATTGAGAATACCGACAGTTCCTAATTTCAGACAACAGGATGGCTGGTTTTCATATGAATCCGTTTTTGTTGAAGACACCGGCACAATCGGATGATCTATGGAGCGGAATCTTTCAATCATTTCTTTACTTAAGTATGGAGTAAGATTTTTTATTGCAATGTCACTTAAAACTATAAAATGTATATTTTTTGCAGGCGAATGATTGTCTTTATTAAAATACGTTCTCACTAATTTCGACATCACCTTTTTATAAAGTTGGAAACCCTTTGTAGGTAACGACACAAACTCAATCTCACCATGACAGCATATTACGATATTTACTTTCTTAAATCTATTTATAAAATCTATTAAGCTGAGTGAGAATACGTTATTATAATTATAAAATAATATATCTCCTTTCTTACTTGTAAGAAGAATACGTATATTATGGATCGTGGATAAAAAATATCTTAATAAGACAGCAAGTTTACCATTATCAGCATTTACATATAACTTTTTAACATTTATACATTCCGATGTGTCAAGATGAGGAAGAGCAGATTTGGATGCATAGCACACAACCTCTGCCGGGAAGGCTCTACATAACATTTGCAACATAGTTCTATTAACCATTGCATGCAATGTCTTAATTGAAAATGAACTTATATATTTAACCTTCTTACTCATCTATAAAAATCACTTTTAACTCCACTATAAACAGCCGCGCACATCTTTATGACAGACGCACGCGGCAGTATTTATGATGCTGTAAAGTTTACACAGTCAGGATTTCTTTCTCTTTCTCAGCAAAGAGGGTGTCGATTTTTTTCATATACTTGTCGTGAATTTTCTGGACGTCATTCTCGGCATCCTTCTCCACATCCTCGCTCAGACCATTCTTGATCTCCTTCTTCAACCCTTCGATTGCCTCGCGACGTGCATTGCGCACTGAAACCTTTGCATTCTCAGCCTCACCTTTGGATTGCTTCACAAGCTGTTTACGACGATCTTCGGTAAGAGGTGGAATAGAGATTCTTATCACTTCACCATTATTCTCCGGTGTGATGCCGAGATCTGAGTTGATAATGGCTTTCTCAATCTCTTTGAACATCGATTTTTCCCAAGGTGTTATGGCGATTGTGCGCGCATCGGGAACACTGATGTTGGCAACGTTTGAGATAGGTGCCTGCGAACCGTAATAATCCACTCGGATGCCATCCAGCAAACGGGCAGAGGCTTTACCGGCGCGAATATGCGAAAGCGTATCCTCCAGATAGTCAACGGCAAGCTGCATATTATCCTCAGCATTACCAAGATATTCTTTTACTTCCATAGCCTTTATGTTTAATTTTTAATTTTAAATTTGAAATGTGTAATGTATAATTAGGCTTTCACGAGCGTTCCGACATTGTCGCCGGTAAGCATCTTCTTCAGATTTCCCTCTATATCCATATTAAAGACATAGATGGGCATCTTGTTTTCCTTACATAATGCAGTAGCGGTGAGATCCATAACTTTGAGACCGCGTGCAATCACTTCTTCATAAGTGATTTCATCAAATTTCACGGCTGCAGGATCTTTCTCAGGATCAGCGGTATAAACACCGTCAACGCGCGTGCCCTTGAGCATCACATCCGCTTCAATCTCAATGGCACGAAGTGCAGAACCGGTGTCGGTAGTGAAATAAGGATTGCCTGTGCCACAACTGATAATGGCAACCTTTCCTTCTTCCATTGCTTTTATGGCACGCCATTTAGAATAATGCTCCCCTATTGGATGCATGGCTATGGCTGTAAACACCTGCGCGGGCTGTCCCATGGCTTCAAGAGCTGAGCTTAAAGCCAATGAATTGATCACAGTGGCAAGCATGCCCATCTGGTCACCCTTTACACGGTCAAAACCCTTCCCCGCTCCCGAAAGACCACGGAAGATATTACCACCACCAATCACTATACCTATCTCCACACCGGCTTCAACCATCTCTTTGATCTGGCGGGCATATGCATTCAGGCGATCGGTATCAATTCCTGTGCCATGACCGGCAGCAAGAGATTCTCCGGAGAGTTTTAATAATACTCTTTTATATTTCATCATAATGCAATCAATTTTCTGAAGTGGTTTTAACACTTCGATTTCCAAAGTTAATGAAAAATCGGGAATTATACATAAAATTTTATTAACTTTGGAATAATTTCCTCTCGCAGATGAACAAGAAGAAAGAGACATTCAACATAATCAATTTTTTCAGCAAAATAGAATCCCGCATTCTTGATGCCTTCTTCCGCTTCCTGAAATTCACTTCATCCAGGAAAGCAAGATTATGTGTGGCTGTAGTTACAGCTTTCATAACGCTTGTTCTTACAATCATATGCGACCGTATACCTCATTCTTTCGGCAATGAGGAACTGACCATGAAGAAGCTGCAGCTTGCCTCGATGCTTGCAGGCAGCAAGACAAAACCTATCCCTTCTGACATACTCCCCGTAAACATCAGTTTTGACCGGCAGCTAACACCTGTTAATGATGAATATGGCATTCCTTGCGGTGTAATTGACGTGGCAGACCGCCATAAGCTTCTCGACTTCCTTTCCCGCATCAAAGATGCGGATTACGCGGCTATAGCCATTGATATATTCTTCGACAGTTCAATGCCGTCAGAAGGAGACACGGCTCTTTTCAAATGCATTAACGGGATGAAACGCCTGACGGTTCCGGTGCATTCAGATGGAACCATCTCTCCTCTCATAGATAAAAAACTGCATTCCAATGGAGATTATGCCGTTAATCTCATCTCCAACAATTTTTCAAAATATAATTTCACCGGTGCCGACGGAATTCCATCCATGGCGCAAACCATTTTCAATAATTCCCATAATGTCAAAAATTATAAGCCGGGAATATTTGATAATGCAACCATGATTCTCCCGTTGCCGGTATCCCTGGAAAATTCTTATACCGAAGAGGGCGACAAAGTGTGGTATAATCTTGGCACGGATATTCTTGATGTATCGACCGATGAAGAGCTACGGAACCTTGTAAAAGGAAAAAGAATCATAATAGGCGACTATTGCATGAACGATATCCACGACAGCTACGTGGGTTGTATCTCCGGACCGGCAATTGTCATCAATGCACTCACAGCTCTGGAAGAGGGGAAGACTAAAATAAATATATGGTCAATCTTATTGACTTTCATAGTATATTTCATTATTGCCTGGTTTCTTATCATGAACCTAACGCTATGGAAAGTGATTGGATGGAGTCCACGTCCGATTATGAACTTCATACTGAGTTTCATTGGCGTAGGAGCGATTCTGTTCCTCCTGCAGCTGGCTCATTTCGTGATTTTCACTGAATTTCATGACACACTCTTGGCAACTACATTTCTCTCTTTATATTCCATTTATTGCCAAAAACTTAACGAACATTACGCATTATGATCAGAATTCTGTTTTTAGTATTGGGCATATTTATAAGTTTCTCGACATATGCAGACTATCGCATAGTCTTTCTTAACACACCCACAATAAAGATAAACGGGAAACCACTCAAGGTCAACGATGTCTTCCATCCCTCTGCGTCTGTGGAATGGACATCACCAAAACAAGCAATGAAAATAGTTGACACAGCCAGTGGCGAACAGCGTCTGCTTGTTGCATCCCAATATCAGAAATCCAAAGCTAAAAACATACAGAGCTATATCAGCGGAGTCAAACACCTCTCTTCGCGAGGAATAGGCGCCTCCAATGTAGTGGCATTACGTGCCACACTTTCCGACCATTTCTTTTTTACCGACTCTTTGAAAATAGATACAGATTTCCCTACCGACCATCAGCGGTTCTTCTATATTTCCTATATCTACAACGGTGAGGAAATCAACAAAATGATTCCCAACGACAACGGATCCTTCATCATATCCCAAGACATATTCACGATCGACGGCAAACCAATCCCGCCCTTTGAAACAACGCTGTCCGTCTTCTATCTCGACGAAACCACCGGCAAAGTGACCCTCATCACCGAAGATATGGCAATAACCCTAATCCCCGACCACCTCGAATAATTTGATTCATCATTTTACCCTTCACTATTCTATCTCTTACTCAACATGCATGCAATCTTACTTAGATTCAATAACGAAGTGCAAAAATCTTCGTTCAGAATAGCTCCATATTTTTTGGCGCGCAAGGCTTAATGGCGGATTGGGGATGGGGCTTCACAAGCCCACAGCCCCT
>DAWBVG010000445.1:0-1109 GCA_052279865.1 Muribaculaceae bacterium | reverse complement strand
GCCATAAGGGTTGACCTGCAATACGGAATCAAGGCAGCACGCAAATCCCAGACCGGTACCGAGAGTGACAATTGCAGCATTTTTGAACCCTTTCGCATTGCCACATGCCACCTCCCCAAGCAAAGCAGCATTCACATCATGCCGGAATTTGACAGGTATATCCTTCCCCAAGGCAGGATGAGATTTCAGTATTTCAGTCAGGTTTACGGAGCGTATCGCCTGGAACTTATGTTCCATCAGCGACATCCCCACATTATAATCGAACGGACCGGGAAAATCAATTGCCACACCGGCAATTTTCATGCCGCGTTCTTCCGCGAGGGCGGCGCCCCTGGTCACGGCTGTGACCAGGGCACCGATTATTTCCTCTCTGCTTCCTGAAGATGGCATGGGCACCGAAAATTCCGCATCTTCAACAAGCCTGCGGTCTGAATCTGCGATAACCGCCTTCAGAAACGTCCCCCCGACATCAAAAAGCAGCAGACACTCATTCATTCTCGAAACCATCCTTAAGCATCGTTTTATGCACGCGAATGGGTTCCACGCCGAGATTCTCGACAACGTATTCACCTATTGTTGCGGGCACAACCACCATATCCATGAATTCGGCATCGAAATAACGATCCGGATGCTCTTTAGAACGGATGCGGATCTTCTCGCCATCCACAAGGGTGAGCACATGGAACTTGCCATTGGTGTTGTCCTCAATCTCCTTCTCAAATTCAAGACGTCTGAGAGAGAAATAAAGCAACGGAGACTCACCGACAATCACCTCCGACCATCCTTCGCCGCTGCGCACGGTGCGGGGCTTCTGCACGATATTGTTCCTGACCCAGGTTGTCTTCCTGTCGCGTGCCACGGTTCTCTCTCCATGATAGGTATGGATCGGACGTGGAACTCCGTCAAGGTCGGGACGCAGGTAATCGTAAAGTTTGTAAGTGTAGGAACCGATAGTGAGCGATCCGATCTCGAGAACAACCTGATTACGTCCCGAAGAATGCACTGTGCCGGCAGGAATCATCACCTGCAGACCCGGCTTTGACTCTTCATAGCTTATATACTTCATATAATCCACAGGCTTGTATTCCTTGTCGGCAATCTTTATCTCC
>DAWBVG010000444.1:0-4405 GCA_052279865.1 Muribaculaceae bacterium | reverse complement strand
CTTTCGGCAACAGTGAGGCTGTGAAGGTCGGCGAATGGGTTCTCGCCGTGGGTAATCCTTTTGGTTTCAACTCTACAGTAACAGCAGGTATCATAAGCGCAAAGGCTCGCAGCCTTGGTCAGAATGGCAAACAGGGCGGTCTGAATATTGAATCGTTCATCCAGACTGACGCAGCTCTCAACCCGGGTAACTCCGGTGGCGCCCTTGTCAATCTCAAAGGTGAACTTATAGGTATCAACTCCGCTATCTACAGCAACACCGGCAGCTACTCAGGCTTCTCGTTCGCGATTCCTACTACAATCGTGAAGAAAGTCATGACTGACCTCCGTCAGTATGGCACAGTTCAGCGCGCAGTGCTTGGATGTCAGGTGATTGAGCTCGATGCCAAGATTGCAAAAGAGAAAAACATCACGGCTACCAAGTCAGGTCTCCTTATCGCTTCCGTGACAGATCGCAGTACAGCCAAAGAACTCGGTCTCAAAGAAGATGATGTCATCACAGCAATCAACAAGGTTCCGGTTCACAACCACGCCGAACTCGTGGAGCAGCTTAACAAGTTCCGTCCCGGTGACCAGATCAGTGTTACATACGTGCGTGACAATGTCTCCACAACCAAGAGCGCGACACTTCGCAATCTTCAGGGCAGCACAAACATCACCAAGAAGGGTGATTTCTCAGAACTTGGTTGCGCCTTCATGAAGATCGGTAATGATACAAAACAGCATCTTGGAATCACTAATGGTGTCAAAGTCACCGGAGTGAAGAACGGATGCGTGAAAGATGCCGGTGTCAAGGACGGCTTTATCATCACTGAGATCAACGGCAACGCTGTCAACTCTTCAGATGATGTGGAGCGCATCTACAATCAGATAATGAAGGGCGATGATGAAGACAAAGTAATGTTCATCACCGGTATCTATCCCACCGGTAAGAAATATTATTACGCTGTAAATCTCGCCGGAGAATAAATTTCTGAATCCATAATCCAATTAAACCTGAGAGCGATGACGGAACTGTCGTCGCTCTCTTCTTTAACCTTATGGAGGTTGGATAAGTTAAATAATTCTATTTATGAAGATTATTGGCGCAATATTTGTTGTACTATTGTAGAATCTAATAAGCACACAAATTTGACAAAATCATTGGAAATTTCATGATTTTTTATTAAATTTGCAACAATTTTTGGAAGTACATATGAGACAATTAAAGATAACAAAATCCATTACCAACCGCGAGAGCGCCTCGCTTGACAAGTATCTGCAGGAAATAGGTCGAGAAGAGCTTATATCTGTTAGTGAGGAGGTTGAACTCGCGCAGCGAATCAAAAAAGGTGATCACGCCGCTCTTGAAAAGTTGACCAAAGCTAACCTAAGATTTGTGGTTTCTGTAGCAAAACAATACCAGAACCAGGGTCTCAGCCTTCCGGATCTTATCAACGAAGGCAACCTCGGTCTGATTCGTGCAGCTCAGAAATTTGATGAAACAAGAGGTTTCAAGTTCATTTCATACGCTGTTTGGTGGATCCGCCAGTCGATTCTCCAGGCTTTAGCGGAACAGAGCCGTATCGTTCGTCTTCCCCTCAATCAGGTGGGGTCTCTCAACAAGATCACAAAGGAACTTTCGAAATTCGAGCAGGAGAACGAGCGTCGCCCCTCTCCTGAAGAGCTCGCAGAACGTCTTGACATGCCTGTTGACAAAATTTCCGACACCATGAAGGTTTCGGGTCGCCACATATCTGTTGACGCTCCTTTTGTCGAGGGTGAAGACAATTCGCTCCTTGATGTGCTTCCTAACGACGACAGCCCAATGGCTGATGCCAACCTTAATCAGGAATCACTCTCAAAAGAAGTGGACCGCGCACTCAAACAGCTTTACGACCGCGAGCGCGAGATTCTCAAAATGTTCTTCGGTATCGGCTGCCAGGAGATGACCCTTGAAGAGATTGGTGCCAAATTTGATCTTACACGCGAGCGCGTACGTCAGATTAAAGAGAAAGCAATCCGCCGTCTCAAAGGTCAGAAAAGCAAACTGCTCAAGAGCTATCTTGGCGAATAATCAGAATAAGACTCATATCGAAGGCTATCCACAACATGATGATTTCCTTCAAAAATAATATAATGCCCGCAGTCAGAACAATGGTTTTGACTGCGGGTATGTTGTTTTGCGTTGCATCTGCAAACGCAAATACAGACATTCCAACAGATTCTGTAAGCAAGCCGGAAAGAGAAAGTTTGTTTCCGAAACGCTCCCGCAGCCTCGCAAAGTCTCATTTTACCTGGGGAGCTGAAACTGGAGCATCCCTTGATCTTACCGGACATGATATGTCAACTTTTGATGTCGACGTGCTTTTCGGTTATAAAAATTCCTTTATACGCATGGCAGGATTTGGAGCCGGCATTCACAGAACAGTTCAAAATGGAGACAACTTCATACCTATTTACGCCACATTACAGACCTCCTTCCGAAAGAAACCATCATTGTTGTTTATGAGCTTAAAGATAGGATATTCTTTCAATACAATCAACGACTCTCCTACCTTTGGCGACTTTGTATCAGCACTTGGAATTGGAGTAAATCTATCCAAGTCTCGCTTGGCAAGCAGTTATATTATTCTTTCTGCGGGCTATAGATACTTCAACGAGCGTCACTTAAACATGGTCGACCGCCTTGACCAGCATTACATATACATCGCACAATTACGTTTCGGCGTAAGTTTCTGATAGAATTCCTTCATCTTAAAAACCACTAATGAATATAAAGAGAATGGTCGCGAATTTTCGCGACCATTCTTTATATCGGTAAAATACTTTTCAATTATTTGAAAAGATATTGTGATGAGATCGATTGGTTGTTGTGGATTCGTCGGATTGTATCTGCGAAAAGTTTTGCAACGGGAAGAACAGTGGCTTTGGGATTCTCCTTAAGATAAGGAATGGAATCAGTGAAAATAATTTCGGTCAATCCACAATTCTTTACATTATCAGTAGCAGGATCACTCATCACAGGATGGCTGCAAAGAGCCCTTACAGATTTAGCACCATAGGAAATAAGGAGATCGCTTGCCTTGGTGATTGTACCTGCCGTATCAACAATGTCATCAATCAGCACAACATTCTTCCCTTCTACATCGCCAATCACAGTCATTGACGCTACTACATTCGCCTTTGCACGCTGTTTGTGACAAAGCACCAATGGCACATCAAAATATTTGGCGTAAGAGTTGGCACGTTTCGCACCACCCACATCCGGAGAGGCAATCACCATATCTTTAAGATGAAGACTCTCGATATAAGGAATGAATATCGATGAGGCATAGAGGTGATCAACCGGTACATCGAAGAAGCCCTGAATCTGATCAGCGTGAAGATCCATTGTGATCAGGCGGTCAATACCGGCAACACTCAGAAGATCAGCTACAAGCTTAGCGGCAATTGACACACGCGGCTTATCCTTGCGATCCTGACGCGCCCAACCGAAATAAGGCACAACTGCAACTATCTGTGCAGCGGAAGCCCTCTTTGCTGCGTCGATCATGAGCAGCAGCTCCATAAGATTGTCACTGTTGGGGAAAGTGGACTGCACAAGATATACCTGGCTGCCACGGATCGATTCCTCAAAACCTACTTCAAACTCTCCATCGGCAAAACGCTCTTTATTCATTTTGCCCAACTCGATGCCTAATTCTTTACAGATAGACTCACCGAGATATCTCGATGATTCTCCTGCAAAAACCTTGATTGGCGGAAGGTTATTATTCATTATATAGGAATGGTTGTTATTTGGTTTGACAAAATTATAACTATTTTCCCAAATATCTAAATGATTTTTAGGAAATTTTTCTACAACTACCTATCATTTTTCTTTAACGGTATAATTATTGCGTCATGGGCACCGACAAGAAGGCGTGTCATTGCATCACTTCCAACGCTAAATGTATATTCCTTGCCCCAAAGAAGATCTTTGGATCTTTGTTCTCCGCATGCAAGTCTTGCCATATCAATTGCAAGTTCCGGAATATTTAATGACAACATTGCCTCCTTATTGTCAAAATTGGCAATTATGAGCAAAACCTCATCCTCTGTATATCTGAGAAACGCATATTGTCGGTGGGGGTTAAAACCTTCATGACGAAGATTAACATACATGAGATCAAAAAAGCTCCCCTCCCGGATAGCTCTATGGGAATTGCACATTGTCAGCACCTTCTTATACAGATTTCTGAGCCAGCGTTCATGTCGGGTCAATTTCAGAGCTGAACATTTGCCTCCGTCATACCATCTGCGCAATGTGTCGTAACTCCAATAATCAAATATGGTAGAACGATTGTTATCTCCGGCAAAGCCTTCATTGTCATGCGCCATTTCACCAAGTTCCTGACCATAATAGATCTGTCTCTTATACACAT
>DAWBVG010000443.1:0-4035 GCA_052279865.1 Muribaculaceae bacterium | reverse complement strand
TGTCAACAGGTTTGCCCAGTTTCTGATAATTGTCTTGCGCATACCATTTTGACGCTTCACTCACATTTTCAAGATAAGTTTTTGATGGATCAATCTGAATACCTGAATAGTCCTTCCATTTATCTGGATAGCCAATCTTAACAGTGAAAGTTGAGAGCTTTTCCCTTGCTTTGGCTTTGGTTTCATCAGACATCCAGCTGAGATTATCGATATGCTTACCAAGTGCCTTGCGAAGGTTTTCCACAAGCTCTTTCATATAAATCTTGTTTTCCTCGGGAAAATACTTATCCACATATAATTCGCCCACAGCTTCTCCAAACATTGAGTTCGGGATTGTCATAACGCGTTTCCATCGGGGTTCCATCTGCTCAATACCCGACATTGTATGATCAAACATCTCAAAATTGGCTTGCTGGAAATCATCGCTCAGCAGATTAGAAGATGAGGTTATGAGATCAACCATCATGAGGTCTTTAATCTGCTGAAGAGTGAGTTTGGGAAGATATTCATTGATAAATTCCATGTATTTAAGGGAAGATATGTTTGCCTTGTCAACTTTAGGGAGTCCAAGAGCTTTAAAATATCCTTCCCAATCAATGTTGGGATAGTTTTTCTTTATCTCCTCCATTGACTGCATATTGTAACGGAGTTGTGGATTGCGTCGCTCTTCACGAGTTTTTTTGTTTTTTGCGATCTCGGTTTCTATTGCAATCACATTCTCCCATACGCGTTGGCGTGCATCCTTATCGTAACCAACAAGTTCCATCATACGCTTCACATATTTTTCATATGCCGCCATTATCTTGTCGTTGGTCTCATTGCGTTCAAGATAATAATCACGATCTCCCAAACCAAGCCCTGGCTCTCCGATATGCATGATATTCATATTTGCATCTTTTGCATCGGCTCCGACACCTGTGCCAAAGAAAGTGCCCCCGAGTCCATTGTGTAGCCATGCAAGGGTCGATGTAAAATCTTCGGCTTTCATGTCGTTGATTTTTTTAATCATGGGCATTAATGGGGTAGCCCCATCACGATTGAGCCTGACACTGTCCATTCCTAAAGCATAGAGATCGCTGACTTTCTGTGCATTGGTTCCCTTTATTTTAGCTTCAGGATTTTCTGCCAGATTAAGAATCAAATCCTTTAATTGATTCTTAGCATTCTCTCTCAGCTGGTCGAAAGTTCCGAACCTGGAGAACTCAGCACCGAGCGGATTGTTTTTCATCCATCCTCCGCAGGCATACATATAGAAATCCTGACGCGGGTCTGTTTCCAAGTCAAGGTTTGCCTTCTCAATGCCATGTTTGGATTGCACACCGGCGAAAGAGAGAAGGGGAGCGCCCGCAATTGCGCACATTAAAAATTTTCTGATATTCATGTTGTTATTATATATGTCTTCCATCATAAGTTCATCTTTTAATCATACTTGGTTTTGATTTCATCAAGATCCATTTGTGCCAATTCCCATACTGACATAGCGTTTTCCATATCTTTCCCGGCTTTGGCATATGCTTCAAGGGTTTCATCCGATGTATCTCCTGAAGAAATCTTGTCTTCAAGTTCTTTCTGTTTCATTTCCAAGGCTGCAATATCTTCTTCAGCTTTTTTGACATTTTTTTCAGCTTTGGATATCATGCGGGCACGTTCCTTCTGTTCCGCATAACTTAACTTTCGCTCAGTCTTTTCTGATGCATCTGTATTTACCGGTGGGGCGGAAAGGGTGTTGTTGGCAGAATCCTGTTTCTTTTCTTTTGCAGAAGGTGATTTTGAAAGTTCAAGTTCCGACAGATGTTCTATGTTTTTCTTCCTCAAGAAATCATAGATTCCACCCAAGTTCTCTTTTACTCTACCACCACCGAACTCATAAACCTTCTCCACAAGACCATCAAGAAAATATCGGTCATGGCTGACTAATATTACAGTTCCGTCAAAATCCTTTATGGCTTCTTTAAGGATATCCTTGGTTTTCATGTCAAGGTGATTGGTGGGCTCATCAAGAATCAAGAAATTAACCGGTTCGAGTAAGAGTTTGATCATTGCAAGACGTGTTTTCTCTCCTCCGGACAGGACTTTCACTTTTTTATCAATATCCTCTCCTCCAAACATAAAAGCGCCAAGGATATCACGAATCTTTGTGCGGATATCTCCTGTAGCTACATTGTCAATGGTTTCAAAGACAGTTAGGTTCTCATCAAGCAATTGGGCTTGATTCTGTGCAAAATAACCGATCTTGATATTATGACCGATCTTGAGATTGCCGGTGAACGGAATTTCGCCCATGATGCATTTAATCAGTGTGGATTTCCCTTCTCCGTTCTTACCAACGAATGCAACCTTTTCTCCTCTTCTTATGGTGAATTCGGCGTGATCGAATACCTGATGGTCTCCATACGCTTTACCTACATCTTCAAGAATCAATGGGAAATCACCAGATCTGAAAGCCGGTGGAAACTTCAATCTGAGATGTGAATTGTCAACTTCATCTACTTCAATCGGCACTATCTTTTCGAGTTGTTTGATACGGCTCTGCACTTGCACAGCTTTTGTTGCCTTGTATCTGAATCTTTCGATAAAATCCTTTATATCGGCAATCTGTTTCTGTTGATTCTCATAGGCTCGCATCTGTTGCTCTACTCTTTCTTTGCGTAGGTCGACAAACTGAGAGTAGCTTACTTTATAATCGTAAGACCGACCACAAGAAATTTCGATGGTGCGTTTGGTGACATTATCAAGAAACGCACGGTCATGACTCACAAGCACCACAGCCTTTGCTTTTGTTTGCATAAACTGCTCAAGCCATTGAATGGATTCGATGTCAAGGTGGTTTGTTGGCTCGTCAAGTAGCAATACATCCGGGCGTTTCAAAAGAATCTTTGCGAGCTCGATTCTCATTCTCCAGCCTCCTGAAAATTCTGAAGTGGGACGATTAAAGTCATTTTTAGAAAATCCCAGACCGGTAAGGGTTCTTTCAATTTCCGCTTCCATATTGTCGGCTCCTTCGATTGCCACTCGTTCGTTTAGATATTCAAGACGCAAAAGAAGTTTGCCATATTCTTCAGATTCGTAATCCTGACGTTCGAGAAGTTGCTGATTGATCTCATCAATCTCTTTGCGAATGTCAATAAGATCTGAGAATGCTTTTTTTGTTTCGTCTATAAGTGAAGTAGAATCCGCAAGTTTCATTTGTTGCGGAAGATAGCCAATGGTAATCTCGTTTGGTTTGGAGACACTCCCGGATGTCGGAGCCTGGATGCCTGCAAGAATTTTGAGAAGAGTTGATTTGCCTGCACCATTCTTACCAACCAAAGCAATCTTGTCGGTTTTATTGATAACGAAACTTATATCAGTGAAAAGTGGACGTGCTGAGAACTCAACACCTAAACCATTTATTGAAATCATAATTAACTCTTGTTGAGTTACAAAATTAAATAAAAAAAAGCAGATGAGAAAATCACCTGCTCTTTTAGATAATATTTTAATATAAAATTACATCATACCGCCCATTCCACCCATGCCGGGAGCCGCCATCGGAGCAGCAGGAGTTTCCTCTTTCTTATCTGCGATGACACATTCTGTTGTGAGGAACATGCCGGCGATGCTGGAAGCATTCTCAAGAGCAACACGGGTTACCTTGGCAGGATCGATAACACCTGTAGAGAAGAAATTCTCAAAAGTATCGGTGCGAGCGTTATAACCGAAGTCTCCTTCTCCATCTTTTACTTTCTGAAGAATGACAGCGCCTTCAACGCCGGCGTTGTTCATGATCTGACGCATAGGTTCTTCAATAGCGCGACGGATAATGGCAATACCGGTGTTTTCATCCTCGTTAGTGCCTTTGAGTTCTTCAAGAGCCTTGAGGCAACGGATGTAAGCAACACCACCACCGGGAACAATGCCTTCTGCTATTGCCGCACGTGTTGCGGAGAGGGCATCATCTACACGGTCTTTCTTCTCTTTCATCTCAACCTCTGAGGGGGCACCGATGTAGAGCACAGCCACACCACCTGCAAGTTTTGCGAGACGCTCCTGAAG
>DAWBVG010000442.1:0-5072 GCA_052279865.1 Muribaculaceae bacterium | reverse complement strand
GTCATGCCATCTTTCATAAGCGAGATCTTCAAATCGAAAATATTAGGATTTTCCGTATCCCATAGATTTACATTTTCCGGCATAAAACTTCAATGTCTTGCGCTGCGGTGCCACTACCAGATGCTACTATATGTCCTCCGTCGATAACATCTATTTTCACAACACCCGAGTTTGCATTTGCAGAAACTTTAAATTTATTAGCATCCACATCCGGAGTAACAGACAAAGAGATGATATGATTCTCAGAGACAGGCTCAATCCATACCGTCTGCCAGATTCCGCTCACAGGAGTATACCAAATTAGTTCTGGTTCCCGCAGCTGTTTCCCACGCGGTTGCGTTCCTCCGTCTGTAGGGTCATATACTCTGACCGTCAACTTGTTTTCACCTTTCTTAATTGCATCTGTTATATTCATTGAGAATGGTGTGTATCCCCCTTCATGCGAACCTACAAGCATATCATTTACCCAGACAGTCGCCTGCCAGTCTACAGCTCCAAAATTTAAAAGAAGGTTGTTGCCATTCCAGCTTTTAGGGATAGTGAAATCTCGCTGATACCATAGAACGCTGTCGGCACCCACACTACGCTGCACTCCCGAGAGCCTGGATTCTACCGCAAACGGCACAAGAATTTTTCCTTCGAATGATTTTGGTCTCTCACTATTTTTCGGAGTAATGGCATAATTCCATTCTCCATTGAGATTCAACCATTCTGATCGTTTCATCTGAGGTCGTGGATATCGGTTCCAAAGATTTTCAGAAGAAACTTTTTGAGACCATTCCGTCTCAATAAAGTTTTCGGCAGCCGAAGAAAGGAAACATGCAACAAAAGCAAAACCGAAAAGAAAAATACGTTTCATATTATTTTATTTGGGGATTAAAATAGTGTTTACCGGCATTTACCGGCAAACACTATACTATCATTTCTGTGCTATCTATTTTCTAACAATCATCTTTGAAGACGAGCCGTCATCGTACTTAATAACATATAATCCAGGCTCATGAGCTGCAGACTTTGTCCGCAATCTTCCCTGAAGATCATATATTGCTACAATGCTTCTTTCACCTACTTCGACCTCGTTGACACCTGTCGGGATTGATGTATAGAAATCATTAGGTGCTAAAGGAGAGAACGTTGCCGTCTTGCTGTTTTTGTCAAACACTATGTGGTATGTTCCTTCGGTAAACTTTCCTGAATCCGATACGCCAAAATTTTCATTGCTATCTCGACCGCCGATACCATCCTCGCTCAGTACGGCATATCCGTTCGGCTGAACTGCGGATGTCCATTTACCGTCACCTTTATCTTTATATCCCCTGAGCATAAATCCGGCTTTTAGATAGAGATTGGTTTCGTAAACGCCCGGAGAAGTGGTTACACAGCAAACGAAATCTTTCGGATTGTCATATCCCCATGAGGAAGCATCCTCTGCAAAAACTGCGGAAGACGCAGGATGTGCGAAACCGGCACCTGTCAGGAAAAGAACATCATCTTCAAGAGCTATCTTATCGGTTCTTTCAATGTAGATCAATTCGCGCTCATTGGCATAAGATATTTTATATGTGCCATCCGGAGCGGCAAATTTATAATCTGACCCGGCTCTTGTGAAATACTCAGGTTGAAGAAGATATTGCAGATGGCGGATATTTCCGAAAGTCACAACATCACCAGTCCTGAGATCCAACGTCACGGAATAAACAGAATAATCGGGATAATTTGCGATTGCTTCTTTCTCCATAGTCGCGCCATTCACGGTATATTCCCCTGCCGGGGTATCTTCTCCGGTAAGTTCAAGAAGACTGCATGTCCCTTTCGCCACATCAAATTCAAGAGTATACACGCCGGGAGTAAAATCCCCTGCCGATATAAAATCTCCCGTAGGGTGCGAATTCCCGGTATTACCATCAATCCAGAATGCTTTCTCTATTGAAGAAGCCGGATAGGGAGTGAAGACATTACTGCCGTATCCCGCATCAGAATCCCAGCTTCTACGTCTGAATGATTTAAAATCGAATCCTTCATACAACTTGAGTGTTGTGCGATATACATTGTCTGATATACGGTTGCACATGAACATTTCAGGCGGTTCAATCGACCATCCTGTCTGATTCTCACTTTCGGGATGACCAATTCCATTACCCGATATCCATAATGCATCGGGGAAAGTTTTGCCCGGATCAGCAACAAATATTACGCCTTTCACATAATATATTGAATATTCTCCGTCATTTCCAAGGAAGTTGGCTTTATCTGTCCCTGTTACTTCAAAAAATTCCGGTTGTACCATCTCCGCGACGCTTTTGCCGAAGTCGCTAAAAGTGACTTCCGAGCCTTTGCCAAGCGTAAGGCTGACAGTTCTCATATCGCCGGAAACGGTCAACTCCGTATCATTGATTTTCTGGGCATTACCGCTGAATATTCCCAGCAATACTGCTGTAAGCACAATTGACTTTTTCATGATTATTGTTATTTAAAGATCATTTTAAAGATATTTTTATAGCCGACACTGTCTTCAAGTTGGTATCGACTATTATACGATAGGTGCCAGGCATGAAATTCTCTCCGGTGCTGAAATTGATATCTGCCGGATTGAAAATGCCGTTGCATGCATCAAGATTATATGAATTCGCCTGCACCACATCTGTCCAGGAACCTTTATCCTTGTAGAATCTGAACATGAAGCCGGCATTCAGGCGCATCGTCGTCTCATATATGCCGTTGCCTTTTGAAACGCAGGCAATGTAATCCTTGGGATCGCTCCAGCCCCATTCTCCATTCACTTTACCGGCATATTCATTTGAGAAGGCACCGGTTCCGGCAGGATGAGAGAAAGCCCAGCCTGTGATCCAGAGATGAGAAGGATATTGGGTGTCGGCGGTAGGTTCAACATATATTCTCTCGGTAACGGGATTGTATGCGAGCATATAATTCCCGGAAGAAGCTATAAAGGATATGACTCCGTCAGCATTGGAGAAATATTCCGGCTGAAGACCATACTGAGGTTTGACAAATCCGCTGAATTCCATCTGTTGACCTTGCTGCAGGCTGACATTCGCGGATTGCCATCCACCACCCATATCCGTGAGAGTTGTTCCATTGACAGATCTGGAAAGGTCGATATTGTCCGCATCAATAGTGCCCACAAGATATGATATATTCCGATTCAAATCAAAGCGGATTGTATAGACACCGGGCACAAAATTCTTTCCGGGTCTGATGTCACCATCGCAGTGTGAGAAACCATTTGCATCCTCATAGAATGATTTCTCGAGGATATCAGATGAAACAGGTGTGATATAATCGCTGCCATAACCAGCATTCCAGTCTCTTGACTTGAAAGTCTTTATATCAAACCCGGCACCGAGATACAGGCAAGCCTCAAAAAGATTAGGTCCGACACGACGGCATACATATGAATTGCCAGGCTTGTTAAGATCCCATGAAGTCGAACAGGAGTAATCAAGAGCGGGATGTCCGAAGCCGGTTCCGACGAGTATCAGAGACGAAGGATATGCCGAAGATGGTTCATACACATAAACCACACGTTTTGAAATATCGTAACAGAGATAATATTCCCCATTATTTCCTGTAAACACGGCATTGTCTCCGTTGAAATTTTCAAACCAGTCGGGTTGTAGCATTCCCTCGGCATCCGAAGGGAATCCGCTGAATTCCACATTCTGTCCGTTGGTGAGGGAAATTTTTGCACTGATCATAGAAGGCACCTCAGGATTGGCTACAAACGGAATCCCGTTTGCGCTGACAGAAGGAACTATGATATCGACATCCAAAGGCTCCGCAGAGACAGTTCCGAGATCGGTATTAACGGTAAAACGATATGTTCCTGCACTGAAAAGCGCGCCAGGCACAAAATCATTTGATCCGTTTTTGTCAAGAATCAGTGGATCGGAAATAGTCATATTTCCGGCATGAATCTCAAATCCCCAGCTGTGATACTGGAAAAACTTGATCGCGCTCGCCTCGCTCAGATAGACTGTGATCTGATAAGTTCCGTCTTCCTGACGAGGACAAACAAGCATATCCTTGGCATTGTCTATAGTCCAGCCGGCAGTCGTAACTGCATGTGCCCCCGGATGACCCCATCCTGCGCCACACATCCAGATAGCATCAGGATAACCACCATCGCGTCTGTCGACATAGACCATCCTTGTGTTGCTGTCATAAACGAAGGTATATGTTCCCGACGGTCCGGCAAACACATAATCTCCGTACGCATCTTTTTCAAACCAATCAGGCTGAAGCGCAAGATCAAGACGTTCAATCCCGGAAAAGTCAATTTTTTCACCTTTTGCCACTGTCAACGTCTTGCCCGTGGCATGATCATAGGCAGTCTCGTCAAGTTCCATTCCGTTGACTGTCACCACCTGCGGATCGGGCCATTCGGGCCAGGTGCTCCATTCGCTGTTTTTATCTGCGCATGAGCAAAGTATTGCCCCTATCGCAAAACATATGAATAATTTTTTCATTTGTCGGAGTATTTGTTTAGCAGACCATTATAAATATTCTCGGGGATTCGGATAATGCAACCGTGACGTGCTCCGGGACGCGTCGTGCCGTCGCCAACCATCGGACCGATGAAAGTATTCTCCACCCATGGTCCATCCATTGTCAGGGAGGTGAACATCTGATACGAAAATGGAGAGCAATTGTAGGATTCGGCAAGAATGGCATGACGTCCGTCAGGCAGCTGAGTGTATATCGGTGCCTCACGCAACAAATCCAAAGGTGTAACCGGCTCGCCCGGATTGGTATACGGGCCCGTCAGATTGTCGGAAGTGGCAATTCTCACTGTCTTTCCTGTGAGCGGTGCGTCTTCGCGATCACGCTCATCTTTAAGAATGGCATAATATTTACCATTGATTTTACGAATAATTGTATCGATTATCGACATCGATTCATCATCGCCTGTGAAATTGAAAAGAAGCTGCGGTTTGGTATATGTCTTGAAATCCTTTGTCAGTATATAGAGCGTACGCATACTCTGCCAGTCGTTGGCGTTCTTCACACGGCATCCGTGCCAGCTGATCATATACCTGTCTCTTATACACATC
>DAWBVG010000441.1:0-3064 GCA_052279865.1 Muribaculaceae bacterium | reverse complement strand
CCACTACCGGAGACGGAGCTGTAAACATCCCATCCGGCTTCGAAGGGGGGAGTCTTGACTTTGCGTCATCTCCTCTGGCATGGATAATCTATCAGTGCACGGAAAACCTTAAATGGATCGGAGCCGGGCTACTCGTCATCCTGTCAATGGGTATGATGTGGTGGAACCGCGTGCATATCATACGCAACCGCAAAGCAATGGTTGCCGCCAATTCAGATAAATTACAGACAACAGAATAACATGAAAAGATTTATTATTGCTTCTGCCCTCGCGGCTGTCACAGCCGTTTCGGTGAACTCTCAGACAACCTACAAAATGCTTGTAGCATGTCATCCCGACGATGTTAAACGTTATGACACGGAACAGCTACGGTCTCATTTCATGATGCCCGAGGTTATGACAAAAGACAAAATCACACTCACTTATTCCATGTATGACCGTCTGGTCTACGGAGGTGTGGTGCCGGTGACAAAGACCGTCGTTCTTGAAACAATCGATCCTCTGAAAGCTGAATATTTTCTGGAGCGCAGGGAGCTTGGCGTCATCAACACTGGCGGACCCGGCATCGTGAGCGTTGATGGAAAAGATTATGAACTGAATTTCAAGGATGCTCTTTATGTCGGACGTGGCAAAAAGAATGTAACCTTCCGCAGCAAGAATGCATCCGAACCTGCAAAATTCTATATCAATTCCACAACTGCACACAAGGAATACAAAACACAGCTTATCACTATCGACGGCCGCAAGGGTTCCATCAAGGCAAACTGCATCAAAGCCGGTTCGATGGAAGAGAGCAACGACCGCGTCATCAACCAGCTCATCACAAACAACGTGCTTCAGGAAGGTCCGTGCCAACTCCAGATGGGTCTGACAGAATTGAAACCGGGATCCGTATGGAACACAATGCCTGCGCATACCCACACACGTCGCGTTGAGGCATACTATTATTTCAATGTGCCCGAAGGCAACGCCATCTGCCATCTGATGGGAGAACCGCAGGAGAATCGTCTCATCTGGCTTCATAACGAACAGGCGGTAATGTCTCCCGAATGGAGCATACACGCTGCCGCAGGCACAAGCAATTACATGTTCATCTGGGGCATGGGTGGCGAAAATCTCGACTACGGTGATATGGACAAAGTTCAGTATCTCGAAATGAAATAATATCAGATACAAGATGCTATAAAAATAAAGTCCGCTAATTAGCGGACTTTATTTTTATGTATATGCGGCTATGATTATTTGCTATCGCTCATCGGACAACGAGGTTTGATCTGTTTGAAAAAGTCGTTGCCTTTGTTGTCGACAAGAATGAATGCGGGGAAGTCTTCAACTTCAATCTTCCATATTGCCTCCATGCCGAGTTCGGGATATTCGAGACATTCCACGCTCTTGATAGAGTTCTTGGCAAGAATCGCAGCGGGACCACCAATAGATCCGAGATAAAAACCTCCGTGTTTCTTGCAAGCGTCTGTAACCTGCTGACTACGGTTACCTTTTGCAATCATTACCATCGAACCGCCGGCTGCCTGGAACTGATCAACATAAGGATCCATACGACCTGCAGTTGTCGGACCAAATGAACCTGAAGGAAGACCTTCCGGCTTCTTGGCGGGACCTGCATAATAGATAGGATGATCCTTGAGATATTGTGGCATAGGCTGACCGGAATCAAGCAATTCCTTAATCTTGGCATGAGCAATGTCACGACCCACGATGATAGTGCCCTTGAGTGAAAGACGTGTAGAAACCGGATATTTGTCGAGCTGTGCAAGAATATCAGACATCGGACGGTTGAGGTCTACGTTCACAACTTCTCCCTCACCAGCATTACGCATCTCTTCGGGAATCAGTTCACCGGGGAATTCATCAAGTTTCTCGATCCAAAGACCATCTTTATTGATCTTAGCTTTCACATTGCGGTCGGCAGAACAGCTTACACCCATACCTACAGGACATGAAGCGCCATGACGCGGCATACGGATCACGCGGATGTCGTGAGCAAAATATTTGCCGCCGAACTGCGCGCCAAGACCAAGACAATGCGCTGCTTCAAGAAGCTCTTTCTCAAGTTCCACATCGCGGAATGCATGACCATATTCGTTGCCCTTTGTGGGAAGGTTGTCATAATATTTTACGGAAGCCTTCTTGACTGCTGCAAGATTTGCCTCAGCAGATGTGCCGCCAATCACAAACGCGATGTGATAAGGAGGACATGCTGCTGTGCCGAGGGTCTTCATCTTTTCGATAAGAAAAGGCACAAGTGTCTTCTTGTTGAGGATAGCCTTTGTTTCCTGATAAAGATATGTTTTGTTGGCGGAACCACCACCCTTTGCCACAAAAAGGAAGTTATATTCCATACCCTCGCAAGCATGTATTTCTATCTGAGCCGGAAGGTTGCAGCCGGTATTGACCTCATCATACATGGTGAGAGGTGCGTTCTGGGAATAACGCAGATTATTCTCGGTATAAGTTTTGTAAACACCCTCGGAAATTTTCTCTTCGTCATCACATCCTGTCCATACCTGCTGACCTTTATAGCCTGCGCAGATGGATGTGCCGGTATCCTGACAGAATGGAAGCACCCCTTTTGCTGCCACCTCCGCATTGCGAAGCATCGTAAGAGCCACATACTTGTCGTTCTCAGAAGCCTCGGGATCATGAAGGATCTTGGCTACCATCTCATTGTGTTCACGACGAAGCATAAACGAGCAATTGTGTGATGCCACATTTGCCAAAATAGTGAGAGCCTCAGGATCTACCACAAGCATTTCGTGACCATTCCAGTTCTCCACTTTTACATGGTCTTTTGTGACGAGCTGATACTCGGTGGTGTCAGGACCGAGCGGAAACATTTCCTGATAGTGAAAAGGTTTTGTTGCCATTATTATATTTTTTAGGTAATTATAACTCTTTGAATTCACAAGCTTAACCTTTGCCGCATTTTTTACTACAATGGGCTTCGTGAATGCGAAGTTAACACAATAATCGCGATTTAACAAATTTTACAACGAGCGTTTTGAGAAGTGTCTTTCTTCACTTGCATTGCAGCCGTTTTTTGATT
>DAWBVG010000440.1:0-4611 GCA_052279865.1 Muribaculaceae bacterium | reverse complement strand
TTTCGAATTTTCGCCCTGGTCTCTTTTATTATTGATATTATTCAGTTTTTTTCGTACCTTTGCATTTTTTATGACATACTATGTCTTACACAGACATATTTAAAAAGCGTTTTTGCTTTATCCTTCAATCGAAAATCGCCAATATTTCAAACGCAGGAAAGCAGTCAAAAAACGCTCATGCTTGTCGCATATCCGCTCCCCCGACAAGGGGTATCGATATCCGATAAGGCGTGGGAGCGGACTGATGTTGCGTTTTAGGCGTTTGGCGATGCCTCGATTGAAATATTCAGTAGAATCGTCCCGCGCTTTTATTTTTTTATATTCCAATTGACCCAAACGATACCGAAGGTGACGAGCGGATCGCATTATGAATATATGAGATTGTGCCTTTACATTAGCGTATGTCTCTCCTCTTCTATCCTACTACTTTGCTCCTGTAAACATTCAAATCAGGAAGATTCTCAAACCACGTCCGATTCTCTTATTGAGAAAGAGGCTGTGTTTATACCTTCAAACGAGATTAGCATCAAAGGTAAATGGGTATCCAAAGACAATTCGCTTTATCCCATTCTTGAGTTTAAGGGGAAATCGACGGTAGTCATAAAAACCATTATGGGTCCCTTCGCCTCGAGTTATGAACGAGATGAAGAATTTATACGTGTTAGAACTGATAAATCAGATTTGCTATTTGAGATCATTAATGAAGACAGCATCATAGGCTCAGGATTTGCAAAAGGTGTTTGGATTAAAGAAAAGTAACTCTCGGATTATGAGCATTGAATCAACTTTAAGCATAATTGCCAGCGCACTTGCTATAGGTGGTGCTATATGGGGAGGCTATAAATGGGTAAAGCAAAAGCCTCTTACGACATTAATGACTGAATTATCTGACAAAAACACTTCAGTAAAGCGTCAGCACAGAATACTTGCCACCATAAATAAACGTTTAATGCTGTTGTCACATCATATTTCAACTGCGTATATCAATGATTTCCATTCCAATGGTCGATCCAAACTAGCAATCTTCTATGATATTTGTAATGAGAACAATATTGAACCGACTACTGAATTATGCAAACTTCTTCTAGGATATGACGAACAGAAGTTTAGAAACGAGTGGACTGCACGCCATTTAAAAACTGAATCTTTAGAAGATGGTACCCATTCTTCTAAAGAATTAGCATCACCAGAATCTTCCTTAAATACTGAGAATAAAACAGAGACGGTATATCTGTCAGCAATCTTGGCAGAACGCCATCCTGAAACATGCAAGCGTCTAACCGGTATTTTGAATAAACATAATATCCCCTTTATTTTTCTTAAAGGTACAAAAGATATATGGTGTCGCGATTATATGCCCATTCAGACACCTAGAGATAACCTTGTTCAATTCAAATATGACCCATCATATCTGAGAGATTCAAAATATTCCGATACTCGATCTGATGTTAGATACGTTGACAGAGTCAACAATCTAAATCCATTTTTCTCAGACATTAATCTTGATGGAGGGAATGTGGTTATGCATGAAAATAAAGCCATCATATCGGACCGTGTCTTCTCAGAAAATCCAGATTGGACACGAGAGAACCTTCATGCCGAACTCTCTCGTCTGCTTGAATGTGAGATTATCATTATTCCGGCATACAAACCTGAATATGATTTTACCGGTCACGTCGATGGAATGATACGGTTTATTGACAGTAATACTGTTCTTGTCAATAATCTTGATCAAGATTTCAAATACATGAAAGATGCAATCATCAAAGTTCTTGGGAAGGCTAACCTTAAATATATCAACTTCCCTTGGTTCGAACATAAAATCAAGGGGAACAACGAACATGCCATAGGGATATATCTAAATTATTTGGAAGTAGGTAATCTTATTATTATGCCCATATTTGGAGTTCCCGGCAATAAAGACAACGAGGCTCTTACCAAACTCAAAGAAGTTTTCCCTCACAAAGTCATTGAAACAATTGATTATAATGACATTGCATTAAATGGAGGTGTTCTCAATTGTACGACTTGGGTTATGAGACAG
This sequence comes from Muribaculaceae bacterium, assembly GCA_052279865.1. Lineage (GTDB taxonomy): Bacteria > Bacteroidota > Bacteroidia > Bacteroidales > Muribaculaceae > Lepagella. The sequence continues at coordinate 2,567 of DAWBVG010000440.1, read as the reverse complement.
GAAACGGTCACAAATTATTCGGAGGACATATGCACACCAAGTACAGTCTGCTGAAACCATTTCGGAGTAAAATTTTATCCATAGATTCTCTAATCTTACCATGAATTTAAAGAATATCTTATCAGTTACGCTTATATTCTTATGCGGAGCCTTGGCAACAGCACAGACTTCAAAGAAAGCTCTTGCAACCCGTCATAAAATCCACAAAGAACAGTTGACGAATACAAAGTCAAGAATGGATAAAAGCGTCATTACCAATATGCGCAAAGAGAATAATAATCGTGTCAGTCAAGTATATACTGAACTACGAGACTATTTTTATCCGATGGGAAGATCTTCTTATATATTGTCACCATATTCTAAAAATCCCAATATAGTGATAACGTATATCTTGTCCGATAGTAATATTCTGACAAAAGCTGTCGAATGGTGGGATGGTTATTCAATTAGAAAAATATCAGAAGAAGCACATAAGCTAAACTTTGATGAGAACAGACAGGCGGTAGTAAGCACTCAACAAATAAGAGAAGACATACTATCGGGAATTAGTCAGGGAACTAACAAAACAATAATGTTTCGCCTCCCAAAAGATAATAAAAATGTTACTTGGACTGAATCAGGAAATGGTGAGACAAGAATTTATTCTGCAAAATTCGTATATATTGCCTTTACATCCGGAGGAAAAAAATTATATCGGAAAGCTGTCAAAATCGAAAAGATAATCCCGTATAAAGATTCTTCATCTGTAAAGGAATGGTCATACTGGGTTAAAGGATTAAGTCGTTTAGCAACATACGGATCCTGGAGAGATCCGAAAAAAGTCCACTGCATTGAAATATCTGTAGAGATTAACATAGATGACCATATCACCGAGATTACAAAAGCTGAGTTTAACAGCAAGAAATAATTTATTTCATGCAGCAGCCGGAAGTCTTAGCATTCTCAATCTGCTTTATAGGAATCTGTCATTTTAATGAATTTATCCTATCACAAGCACATTTGACATGATCAAGACCATATAAATATCTTTTACTGTCTATACCGAGCCATTCTGTAAGTGTAAGTATTTTTTGATAGATAAAATCTATATAATCTGTAGTGATGTTGGCAAAACCTGTGGAAAAGCAAATTGGTTCGTGATGTGCGATTCGATTTCTTAAAGAATTGACATGGTCCAGTTCGTTGAATATAAATGTGTTATTATACTGAACCTGACGCGTTGAGGTCGGTCTATTAGGAAATATTCCTAATAGGATACGCCCACTGGCTCTGTACTGTGGACTTGAAAACAGATATTTCCACACTCCAAACTCCATCTTTGATAGAAGATGCGTGTGAGAATATATGTTTTGCCTAACCAGCCTCTCGTATGCAGAACGTATGATTCGGGCGTGGTCGCGACATTGAGGTATGTCAAAGATGCCACCGGGCATTATCGCATCACGTAACCAATCACTCCCATATCGATCAGTCATCGCTTTGTCAATAGCATTGCGAAGGGCAATCTCAAATGCACCTACAACTGCAAACATCTGTAATGAGACATTGACATTCGCACGATACAGAAGGACCGCTTTTGCTGCTTTCCCATCGCATGCAATCAGGTATCTATGTAGTCTTTCTGACGATATGATATGTTCGAGTTCAGAAAATTTCACACTCAGTCGGAAACTTTTTTCAGTTAATAATTTGTTTAATATACAGAAAAGCACTAACTTCGCAGTGTTGATCCCCGGTAGTCCCTGTATATCAAACTATCGGGTTTTGTTTTTTATAGAGACAAAATTAATGTTTTAACACGAAATATACAAACATTCTGGTGCTCACGATTTAGTGAATAAAACGCATTGCTGGAATATGAGACTCTACTTTCAATCAAAAAATCCGCATCGGAATTCCGATGCGGATTTTTATATCTAATGCCTAACGCCTAAAGCCTATTTAGCCTTTTTGCTATCCAGAATGAGATAGATGATAAGGAGGGCGTAGGCAACGCAGCCAAGGATCTGGGTAAGCTCAAGAGAGAGCGGTGAGACATATTCAAAGCCGGCAAAACGGGTGATTGCCGCGAACACTCCGAAAAGCGCACCGCCGGCGATAAGTCCGGAAGAGATGAGCGTGCCGCGATCGCGACGCGCATCGTTCACTTTCTTATCCTTAGATGAATTGGATACGAAATATGACACGGCACCTCCAACAAGCATCGGGGTATTGAGCGATAACGGAATGAACATACCGAGACAGAACGCCAGAGCCGGAACACCGAGCCAGTTGAGAATGAGCGCTAAAATAGCACCTACCATATAAAGGATCCAAGGGGTCTCACCACCCATCATAAGGGGCTCGATAACTTTCGCCATCGCGTTTGCCTGTGGAGCCACCAAAGCGTTATCGCCTGTAAAACCATAAACCTTATTGAGCACGATGATTACGCCGCCCACGGTAGCTGCCGAAACGAGAGTACCGAGGAATTTCCAGGTCTCTTGCTTCTTGGGAGTAGAACCAAGCCAATATCCGATCTTAAGATCGGTCACGAATCCGCCAGCCATTGAAAGCGCTGTGCAGAC
>DAWBVG010000439.1:0-2869 GCA_052279865.1 Muribaculaceae bacterium | reverse complement strand
TTAAAGTTTAAGAGTTTATAAGTTTAAGAGTTTATCCAATGCGAATATTATTGATATTTCATTTATTTTGTATCAGACTATTAAACTTATAAACTGCACCGTGTGCTATTAAACTTTTAAACTTCAACTTTACGCTTGCGGAAGTTGACTCACTTATTTAACAAGCGGGGAGAAAGGTTGGTTTTAGAATGTGACTCCGAAACCTGCTGCAAGACGCACTCCCTGCTGTGGCAAACCGGGGAGAAGCTCGTCATGACGGTTGAGGATATTGTCAGCCTGCACCCATACGGTAAAATTGGATGTTATGCCGTAGGATGCACCGAAATTCAGATATGTGATGTCGGGGAGTCGTTTGCCAATGAGTACATCCGCATCTGAAATCAGACCGCCTTTATAGTTTGCGAGAGTGTAGATGTTGCGGACGCCCCGGTAGTCATAAGCGAGTTTGAGTTTGAGGGTGCTCCAAGGGTTGGTTTCGGCAGAGATATTGGCTGTCCAGCGCGGACGGTCGTAACCGTTGAAATATCCTTTGGTGCCGTTTTGCGGCTGGTAGTTTCCCTTTGCCTCGATCTTGATGATTCGACCGAGATCGTATGAAGCATGAGCTCCGATGCTGAATCCGTGGAGATTGCAGGTGCGGTCTTGATTATAATTATATGTCAGGATTCTCTCGGCATTCTCAGCAAAAATTGATTCGGGAAGACCCGGAGCGGCATCATGATAATAATTTAGTTTCTGTTGATACCATCCGCCAAGATATTCGCCACGAGATATTCTGAAAGCGAAATCCATACCTGCCGAGAAGCCGGAGAACGGACCGAATGTAGCACCAAGACTTCCGTCAAGAGGAGTATATACAGGACGTGAGCAACCTATGTAGGGTGCCTGATAATAATCTCGTTCATAATTGCCGGCTAATGTGTTGAGGCTGCTTCCACCAAGTGCGTGGAGATAAAAAGCTACCGGTCCGGCGAGGTAATCGAGTTTAACATCGGGCGCTATATGCAGAAAGCTATAGCGGTCACCTTCATTTCCGGCATTGAAGCTAAGGTCAATGTCGGCACCGATACGCACAAGAAGTCTGTCGCGGGAGAAACTATAATACGGAGTGAGGGTGAGCATCCCATAATTGTCAGGCTGACCGGGACAATATCCTCCATCCATTTCTTCCTGCGGATATAAGAGGATATCGGCATTCACGTCTATTCCGATCGCAGATTTTGTGGATGTGGGGAAATTAACGCTGCCGAAGAGATTTATATCCGTTTCTCTTCCACCTGACGCTCTTGCCATCTCAAGGTGATCGTCCGGCATACCGATAAGCATGTATTTGAACGGAGAATATGCCGAGCGGTATCCGAAATAGCGAACGCCAACTCCTGCATTCCAGGTTATGGCATCAAACTTGTCGGGCGATTGCCATGCGAATCTTGCGGAGATGTCGTTGAGAGTCTGCGTCGGAGCTTTGGGTGCGTTCTCCGAAGAGTACTCTCCCCATTGCGGATTGAAACCGTAGTAGTTGAAATTGCCGATGTGCCAGTCGACAGCTCCCTGTAGCCGACCCTTCCCTTCGAAATCGTGAGAGGCATAGAAACCGAGAGATTCATCGTAGCGATACATCTTCGTGTCTTTCATCAGTTCCGACACTTCAGGTTTCCAGAGGGAGGTGGAATTATGCTGCAGACGCACTCCGAAAGTGGTGTTCTTGTTGTCAATGAACCGATAGCCGGCACTCAATGTGGAGTTGAGCCAGCTTCCCGCACCGAGTTCAAGGTAGCCGCGAGAATCGGAGAAATCGCGTGTGTCGCGCCACCCTGTGGCTGGGAGGGGCAGTAGTCGGGGAGCAAACCCGGCAGGTACGCTTTTGCCATCGTAAGAAAGGGGATTGGTCTCAAGAGAGAATTTCACCTGTTTAGGGAAAGAGTTGATGCGGTCGAGTCGAAACACCTCGGGCACATATTTGCCGTCAACAGAGATCGACTGGTTATATTGAGCGGCTACGGGGAGAGCAACAGCTGCCGCGAGTGCTGAAAATATATATTTTTTCATTACTTGAGAGCTTTGAGGCGTGAATTGATAGCATTGAGAATCTCAGGTTCGTTGCCGGGATAATTGTCGCGTAGACTCTGGAGATACTCCTTGGCAAGATAGTTCTTCCCTTGACCTTTATAGGCATCGGCAAGAAGGATGAATCCCTTTGCAAGCTGATACTCATGAGGAGTGCCGGCATCAGTGAATTCGAGAAGAGTTTTTTCAGCAGTGGCGAAATCCTTGCGGTCGATGTAGTATTCACCGAGTTCCACGGCTGCTTTCGCACCTGCCAGACCGGCGGGATTGGAAGCCAACTCCGTGAGCATGGAGAGAGCTTCGGAAGTGTTGCCTGAACGCAAAGCCGCTTGAGCCTCGATGAGCTGCATCTCCTCAGCCTGATCGGCGCTGAGTCCGCCATTGGCGCGGGCACGGCGTGCATATTCTATTTTCTCGGAATCAATGGTGGAAGTTCTGGCGATTCCGGCATATGCATCGGCAAGGAAATCGGTCTCACCCGTGTTTGCAAGAGCGTTGTAAACTTCAGTTGCTTCGCCCGAACGACCGGGGATATCGTTTTCAAGTATTTCCGCCTTCATGAGCAATGCTTCCGGATATTGCACCGAATGGGGACGAGCTTCCGCAAGGCGCGTAAGGATTTCTTCCGCCTCAACATATTTGCCGGATGTCTCGAGTGAGGTCGCTATGTCGAGAAGTGCCGGAGCGAGATATTTCCCATCGGGATAATCGCGCACGTAGTTGCGAAGTAGGGTGATGTTCTCGCTATTCTCAGCGTAGGCGGTTTCAGCACTGTCGAACGCCAGCTGCTCCATCTCTCCCG
>DAWBVG010000438.1:0-6301 GCA_052279865.1 Muribaculaceae bacterium | reverse complement strand
CCTTGGCACTTATCCCCGCGAATGGGAGGTAACATCCGATCTGAACTTTTCTCTTCCAGTTGATGTCAGAAACGGAATTCCGATGTCATATCTGGCAGTCCGTCCGGATGTCCGCGCTGCAGAAAGAGGACTCGCAGCAGCATACTATACCACCAATAGCGCACGCGCGGCATTCTACCCCACTCTTTCAATTTCAGCACAGGGCGGTTTTACAAACCTTCTTGGAAGCATGATCACCAATCCCGGAAAGTGGTTTATACAGCTTGCCGGTCAGCTCGCCGCTCCGCTTTTCTCACGCGGTCAGAACATCGCTACTCTTGAGGCTGCTAAGGCTCGCCAGAAACAGGCTATGAACGCGTTTGAAAAAGCTGTGCTAACTGCAAGTTCTGATGTCAGCAATGCCCTTGCGCAGATTGCGAATGTGAATGACAAGAAACTATCATTGGAGCAGCAGATAGATAATTTGGAAAAAAGTGTGGAATATACTCAAGAATTATTAACTTTGGACCAGAAAACAACCTACCTTGAAGTTCTTACAGCACGTTCGAGCCTTCTTAGCGCACAGCTTTCAAGCCTCGCTTGTTGGCACACTCAGGTAGCTTCACTCATTAGCCTCTATCAGGCAGTTGGTGGAGGAAGATAAAGGTTAACCTCAAAAACTTAATACTATGTTTCAGATCAGCCCTCTGGCATTTGTTCACCCAAATGCCAAAATTGGAGATAATGTCACAATAAATGCATTTGCATATATTGACGACAACGTGGAGATCGGTGAGGGATGCGTGATCGGTCCACATGTCAGCATCCGCTCCGGCGCAAGAATAGGGAAAAACAACCGCTTCTATGACGGTTGTGTCATTTCTGCCAGTCCTCAGGATTTCCGCTGGAAAGGCGAAGATTCGTATGTCGAAATTGGAGATAACAATTGTATTCGCGAGCATGTGATCATCAACCGCAGCATATATCCGGGAAAATCTACAAAAATTGGTAGTAATTCATTCATCATGGCACAAAGTCATATAGGTCATGATTCGGAAGTTGGAAATTACGTGGTAATCGGTAATGCAGCAAAAATCGCCGGTGCATGCAAAATCGGCAACTACACCATACTGTCATCAAATGCCCTCGTTCATGAGAATTGTGATGTTGCTGAATGGGTGCTCGTCAAAGGGGGATGTCGCGTGAACAACAATGTGCCGCCCTTCACCATTATGGCTCATAACCCGATTGAGTATTACGGAGTCAATGCCTATATACTTAGAAAGGGTAAAAAGTCAGAAGCTATAATAGACGCAATAGCACAATGCTATAGACATATCTACCAAAGCCAGACTTCTCCTTTCAATGCAATAAAACGCATCGAATCGGATATTGAACCGAGTGCTGAAAGAGACGAAATCCTGAAATTCGTAAAGAAACATGAGTATCGTCTCGCAGCGCTTCCTCCAGAAGTGACAGAAGAATAAATTTCACTTATATTCAATCGGGGAAAAGCCTAAAAAGGTTTTTCCCCGATTCATTTATCAATAAATCAAAGTACGCTTGCAATTATCCCTTATAATAACTAACTTTGCCTTATCATAGAAACCTAATTAATATAGAAATGGACCTGAAGAAATTAACGGTGCGAACATTATCGGGTATAATATACTGTGGAATCATTATAGGATGCATACTCGCCGGTCATGAAGCTGTGGCTATAATGGCATCTGTATTTGGTGTGCTTGCCATTATCGAGTTTTCAAAGATTTGTTCAGACCTCAACATACGCAGGATCCCCACCATTCTTCTCGACATAGCTGGATGTGTCTCGTTGTGTTTCGGTGTCTACATCTTCCCAATACTGCTGTGGATAGTAATAATGATGGGGAGATTCATCGAGGAATTATATATCAATGATGAGCATCCTCTCCGCAATCTTGCGCATTCTATGATGAGCCAGATATATATTGGTGTTCCTTTAGGCTGCGCAGTGGGAATATCATATATGTTCAACAAACCGGAAATTCTTCTTGCTGTCTTCCTATTCTTATGGATAAACGACACTGGTGCATTTCTTGTAGGAAGTGCAATTGGACGCCATAGATTGTTCGAAAGAATTTCACCAAAAAAATCATGGGAAGGGTTCTTTGGTGGTCTTCTATTCAATCTGGCTGCAGCATTAATATTCTGTAAGTATTGTTCCGATTTCTTCGGTTTGGAATCTAATATATTTTTATGGCTCGGTCTTTCTGCTGTGGTCAGCATTTTCGGCACATGGGGAGATCTTGTTGAGTCTTTGATAAAACGGACTCTTCATATAAAAGACTCCGGAAAAATTCTTCCCGGACATGGAGGAATACTCGACAGAATCGATTCGTTACTTCTTGCTGCTCCGGCAGTGCTCGTATACCTCACACTTTGGTATATTCTTTTTTAATATACCTGGCTGGTGCAGGGGAATCAAATTCTATTTGACGCGGAACCAGTATCCGACACTCGCCATAATTGACATGGAATTTGAACCTCTAAAATTCTCTGTCCTTCCGGATTTTAGAACATTTCCCAGACCATAATAGAACCGTCCCTCAATATAAATCGAATTCCTTCGGCTTATATTGAATTCAGCCCCAAGACCCGCTGATATACCGAAATCAACCTTATTTTCAGCAGCCATCTGATATTGGTATGTGGTTCTCAGAGCTGCCGGGAAATCCGGTATCGACGCAATATTGTTATAATCGAAATTAGCCTTGGTTGATTCCCCAATCATGAATCCGATTTCCGGACCGGCATTGAAAAAGAATTTTCCTCTTCTGCCAAAATAGATGTGAGCAAGGAAGGGAATCTGAACATAATTCAAAGTTCTGGTATACTCATAAGGATATTCTTCAAAATCTTCTTTCCATCCCCGTTGCTCAAAGTTCACTTCCGCGATAAGACCGAAATGATTCTCTTCGATATACCTGAAAGTAACTCCGGCGTTGCCCCCAAGAGCGAAACCCTGCTTCACGCTTGGCGTAAAACTTACTCTTGATAAATCCACACCACCTTTAACGCCAACCGACACGTTTGATGAATAATGCGTTTGTCCCGACATCTGAGCCGACACTATCAGCAAAAACAATACAAATAGCGATATCGAAGATCTCACAGTTTTCATTTCACCTCAATCTTTTCAATTGTATTATACGGAGTGAATCTCACAAGATATACAATGGGATTCAACATTCCGGTCCAATTACCAGGACGATATAGCTCAAAATCACTTTGCACGCCGCTCTTTGACGAATTCAATGCATTAATATCGAATTCTGCCTCAGCAAGTCCTTCGATGAAATATAATGAGGCGTCATATCCCACGCATGCATACACAGGGAATGATTTTGCAGGAGTGCGGTCGAATAGCGATTTATAACTATTCTCAAATTTTCTTGCCTCAATAGAGTTCTTGTCGTAATAGAACCTTGAAGGTATGAGAACATTGGCAGAATGGAACCGTTCTTCCATTGCATTTTCATCATACACAATCCAACTTGGACGTCCGATAACAGCAATCTCAGTCAATGGCGAAAGGCTCTTTGCCTCCTTTACAGCATCCAATAATGCCGCAACGTCATCTTTTTTTGTCGGGTATCCGTATATCAGATATTTTTCATCATCACGGAAAGGATATTGGGACAACGACTCAACTGAAACAGACTTGACTTTTGAAGTTGGCAACGCATCCTTTATAGCTGAAGCCAACTGGTCTCCTTCATCTGCTGTACCGGCATATAGCAAGGTATAGTCATCGTAATCCGTTTTGATTTTAGCTGCAATCTCGTCATTAAAATAGTTGGAAGGAGTGAGAAGCTGGATAATATAAGGATTACGGGTATAAAGCTCATTCTTTACATCAAATGTGTTGACCATAGGGGTCTGACTAACTTCTGCATATTCCGAAAGATATGCCGGGATTCCCTTCTCCGTTGTGAGAAACAACAAATCTGGATCAACATCCGACAATTCGTTCAATACCTCAGTTGAATTCCGATTTCCATCTATAACCACCACATTTAATTTTGTAGAAAGACGTTTCAATCTGTCAACACCGGTAAGGAATCCTCGTGTAAATTCAAGATCTTTTCGAGAGGCTGGTTCAGAAAGTAATAAGGCAACCTTGAACTCACGTGCATTGTTTGTATCTGCTATGCCATGTACGCTGTCATAAATCTCTGCAATACCCTCATTTGTCAACTCACGAGGGTCTTCCTCAACAACAGTTTTCTCTACAGTTGAGGTTTCGATGTTGGGAATTGTTATCAATGACTTGTTTTTGGGTTTCTCAACACGACCGCCATTTGCCTCTATAAGGTCCGATTTATCAACTCCTGTTTTCTCTGCTATAGTGTCCCAAGTATCTTTTTTCTCAACCTTATAAGTGGAAAAAGACGTAAGTCTTTCTTCCTCTACCTTTCTGGTAACGCTTTTTACACCGGTTCCTCTTTTAGGCAGCCTGATGACTTCATCGGCTTTGAAATTCTTTTCAGAAACGCCTGGATTCATTTTCATAATGGCTGCCACTGTCGTATAATGGTCTTTTGCCACGCCATATAAAGTATCTCCTTTTTTGATGGTATAATACTCCGCATTATCCTGCGGATCCTTACGGCTCTCCTCAGCAAGCAAAAGAGTCGCCCCCTCTCTGATACCATTCTTACTGCCTGGATTCAATTCATAAATTTTATCTACCGGAATGCCATACATGCGAGAAATTGCATATACGGTTTCACCCCGTTTTACAATATGGCTTAGTGGCTGGGCAACCTCATCAACGGATGAAGCGACGGCTGCCTCAGGCTGTGGCGTATCGTTAGCCGGATAATATATTTTCATCCCTTTCTCTAAAGGAGACACAGCCTTAGGATTCAATTGCTGCAACTGATCATAGTTCCATCCATATTCGCGTGAGATCCCGAAAAGCGAATCACCTTTCTTGATCACATAAACATAATAATTCTTGCCGAGAATTTCTACCACCGGCAACTTCGGAGATGCCAATGCGCTAACTGACAATGAAATCAGAACAACGCTTGCCATTATAATTTTAGATATAACCTTCATAACTGGAAATTTTGAGTGCGGATAACGAAGACCCGATGTGCAAAATTACAAAAAAATCCATAACACCTGCATCAATCGTCTCTTTAAAATGAAAAATGCAATGAAATTCTCAGTCCGCTTTTATCAATACCAGGTTTGTCACGATAAGTAAGACGCCATATATAATCGACTCGCAGAATTGTAAAGATATTATCAATTCCGGCTCCAATCTCCATATATGGTTTCTTACCCATTGGTGCAGTGGAGGCATCACTTGGGAATTGATATAAATCCTTCTCAAACTCGGGATTGTTTTTCCGACTAAGACCTCCCATAAAGCCTTTGAACGTGAATATTTCCCGCAACTTAAGCTTTTTCACATAAGGGATACGATTGAATATCAATCCATTCATATAATATGAAAGATCAATAGAGGCAAATTTATCCATCGCAAACTCCATAGGATTGAGGAGCGTACATGATTCGGGTTGGATAGTGTATGATATATTTGCATTCTGCCATAACAACGCAGGAAATTGCACTTTGCTCCATATCATGCCTCCTTTAAGTATCACGTCGGTATATCCGAATGCTGAAAACCAGAACCGTTTCTGAATCGACAATTCTGTTTTATTAAGCGTGAAATCAGCTCCCAAGAAACCTTTCGGACCGTATTCATGCGTAAGCAGAAATACCGGAGCATCCATGTTTATCGGTTTTCTGCTCGTTGTTGCCTGCACAAATTTTTCTCCGGGAGCATATCTGAGGGCGATTCGAAATGCAGCCTGTGTGAAATTTTTGTCGTAGTTACCATCTGAAAACTTGAACGGAATCCATCTGGTCGCCTCCTGGATTTCATGTCGCAATTCAACACCGAAAGAGAAATTGTTTCTTAATTCCAGATTATATTCCAGTTTTGCAAGACGACGATAGGTGATAAGATCACTCTTCATTCTTTTCAATGATAAAAACACATTGTCGGCATTTGTAAAAAGGTAATGCTGACCAAGTTGATCCTTATCATATTGATACGTTGCCCGTATTGAATTAACAGGAAACTCTCTTGACGTATATTTCTTCGGTATAAAAGAATACTCGAGCTCTCCGCTATATTTAATCTTACGGTCCCTGAGTCCGTAAGCCACATATCCTCGGGCGAAGATATGAGGGGAAAGAGCCGGCGTGGTTACGCCTCCTACACGGAAACGCCATCCTTCCGCAGTGTTATGACTTATAA
>DAWBVG010000437.1:0-1402 GCA_052279865.1 Muribaculaceae bacterium | reverse complement strand
TTTTTAACATTAGAACAATATCCCCCCTGGTGGGAATGTGTAATGAGTAATGTTTAATGTTTAATTAGGTTTGAGGCGAAAGATTGACTCGGATTGGGGTTGCAAAGCTCGCCTCAAACCGGAGCGACGGTTGCTCGCAACTGTCGCACAAACAAAGGACAAGATTCCGCTACCTTGTCGCGGTTCCCGCGATATTGGCTGCAGTTGCGAGCAACCGCAGCTACGATTTGCCGCGAAACCTCGCCGCGACAAACAATTACACATTTCACATTCAAAATTACACATTAACTGTACTGTACTAATGTTGAAAATGGAGCTGACTATAGCGGGATTCAGTGTGCGTTTGGAGCTGGCTGAGGAATTCGAAGGATTCCTCATGCCCGAATCCTGGAAACCGTTCCTTGCGAAAAAGGGAAAAGGGAAGAGGGTAGAGGGAGAAGGGTTGGAGGCGCAGCCGCTTTTCACAATGCGCGTGGAGACGCGCCGCCCTGATGAGGCGCGGGTGGCAACTGCCGGGATGCGCGAGGTCACATCCTCCTTCAACGACTTAGGTGTGGCAAGACTCTTCACCGATGGCAGCCGGTATGTGGTCGGTGTGGCTCCCCTCCCAGAGAGCGGACTGAGCTACATGGAGATGACGGAAGATTTCTCCTCGGCTACAGTTAGAATGCGCAAAGATGATCCCCGCTTCGCCTTCATTCTCGATTCGATGATGCGCATATGGTTCTCGCAGGCTATTGTGGCTCATAGGGCATTTCTGCTCCACGCCTCCGTGGTGACAGCCGCCGGCAAAGCCTGTCTCTTCATGGGTAAAAGCGGCACAGGCAAGAGCACCCATTCGCGTCAATGGCTCTCCACTTTCTCCGACACATCGCTCCTCAACGACGACAACCCCGTGGTGCACATCTCCGATGCCGGTGTCGTCACCATCTACGGCTCCCCCTGGAGCGGCAAGACACCTTGTTATAAAAACGAGTCAGCACCGGCAGCCGGTTTTGTAAGACTGCGTCAGGCTCCACACAACGAATACACACCGCTCGAAGGGGTTGATGCCTTCATCGCCATCCTCCCCGGCGTGTCGGTGATCAATCACAGCCGCCGCCTTTATGGCGCGGCATGCGCCACGGTCATCGACGCCGTCGGCGCCGTGCCCGTCGGCAGCCTCGCCTGCCTCCCCGACAGCGCTTCCGCGCTCCTCTGCCGCCAAAAGCTGACAACACCAGAAGGATAGATAATGTGAAATGAGTAATGTTAAATGTTTAATGAAGACTGAGGCGAAAGATTGACTCAGACCGGAGCGACGGTTGCTTGCAACTGTCGCACAAACAAAGGACCAAATTCCGCTGCCGTGTCGCGGTTCCCGCGATATTGGCTGCAGTTGCGAGCAACAGCAGCTACGATC
>DAWBVG010000436.1:0-5398 GCA_052279865.1 Muribaculaceae bacterium | reverse complement strand
GGGCGCAGGTGGCGGCGAGACTTGTATTCATCGCATATCCGACTACTGCCGAATTCATACGGAATGTCATCAACGACGGAGGATTCGAAGTGCGTCACGATTATCGCACAATGGATACCTGGGATGATTTCATCCTACTTTCTTCGGAAGTTGAGGAAGACGATCTTCTTGTGGTAGTCGCCGCGCGTAAAGGCTCTATTTCTTATAGCTCCGATCTTGAGAGTCTTCCCGTTTTCTTAGGGAGACATTTCACCCGCCACAACCTTCTTGTGATATACCCGAGACAATTTTGAGTAATGTTTAATTTGCAATGTTTAATGTTTAATTGGCATTAAATACACTTAGGTGAATGTTTAATTGGCGACTCAAATTCATTGCACATTACACATTGCACATTGCAAATTCTCGAAGGGTTTATTTCATTTTGTCGAAGTAGGCTGGATCGCCAACAACCCAGACGGCATCTCCAGGCCGGAGAATCATGTCGGCGCCCGGTTGAATGAACTCATCTTCGCCTCTCTGCACCTTCACAATCATCGAATAGTAATCTTTCTGAATGTTGGTTTGTCCCAAGGGGATTCCCGCTATCGGAGAATTCTCTGTGAGGCGGATGCTTTTGAGTTCTACCTTATGCTGCGTCACGCTAACTGCGCTGCATGCCTGCTCCGAACTTTCGATATCTTCGTTAAGCTTTTTGAGCTGGTCGTCACTACCGATTACTCCGAGAATATCACCGGGGAATATTCTTGCCATGGGAGATGGCAGCGGCATGTAGTCATCGCCGCGCTGAATGCTGGATATGCTGACTCCGTAATCGTCGCGTAGGCGCGAATCCTTGATCTTGTCGCCTACAAACGGTGCACACTGTCCGATTTGGATGTATGCCTGGTGCATGTCGTCCACGAGGTTGTTGTTAGTGCCCAGACGCGTGTTCTCGCGGCTGTTAAGGTTGTTCATGAAACGCTCCTCCATGCGGTTGTAGCGCTGCATGAGTTTTGTGGAGGCGAACACCATTATCAGTATGAAACACCCTGCTCCCACGAGCCATCCCGTAAGGGAAGAATAGGCGAGAGTAGTGAAATAAGTGATGAAGACAAGAGCAAGAAGATAACGCACAATGCGCATCGCCACAAGAGGCACATCATAGAAGCTTGCCGACTGATGAAGTTTCATCCGCTCATCGGGCTTGGTGGTGCTGAAACTTAAAGCTACGAGGAACGGCAGCATCGCCAAGATGGTGAGGATGGTTGCCACAAGATGTCCCCATTTCGGAAGATAATTCTCTACAAACGGGAAGAGGAATGTTCGTGAAAAAAGAATTTCGGCAATAAGAATCACTGAATATAACAGCATTCTCCATAGATACCTTTTAATGATTGCTATCCATAGTTGTTTGGTTTCGTTTGAATCAGTCACCTGTTTTGAATATCTTGATATAAGGAAGTTGAGTCCTTTGGGTAGATGTCTTTCCACAACAGTGTATGCCCCGTCAGCCATCTTTATGAAATATGGTGTAGTGAAAATAGTAAGAACAGACACGGCAACTATTATTGGATACAGGGAGGGGTTGAGGACACCGAGTGTCATGCCGAGGGAGGCTATAATGAATGAGAATTCACCCACTTGAGTAAGTGTGAATCCGCTTTCAATCGCTACTTTGAGGTTTTGTCCCGTCACCAGCATTCCGAGTGTGCCGAAGATAATCATTCCTACAATCACAACGACGGCAAGAATCAGTATCTCCCACCAGTATTGTCCAAGCACGTGAGGATCAACCATCATTCCCACTGAGATGAAGAATACTGACCCGAAAAGGTTCTTGACGGGTCCGATCACGCGTTCCATCCGTTCTGCCATAACTGTGCCGGCAAGTATTGATCCCATTACGAATGCTCCCAGCTCAAGAGAGAAACCGCAGATGACACTGAAGACAGCCATTGAGAAGCAAAGTCCCATCGCCACCACAAGAAGAGTCTCGTCGTTGAGATAGCTGCGCATCTTTGTAAGGAATGTCGGGATGACATACACACCCACCAGAAACCAGATGATAAGGAAGAATACGAGTTTGCCGATACTGTATAGCAACTCCATTCCCTGCACGTTTCCCATTGCCAGAGATGACAGCAATACGAGCATCAACACGGCGAAAAGATCTTCGATAATCAGCACTGCGAGAACCAGTGAAGCGAATTTCTTTTGTCGTAAGCCGAGGTCATCAAGCGATTTCATGATTATCGTGGTGGAAGACATTGAGATCATTCCTCCGAGGAAGATGCAGTTGATGGTGTTGAAGCCGAGTATGCATCCCACCCCAAAGCCAGCAAACGTCATTCCGGTGATGATTATCAATGCCGTGACTATTGCCGATGAACCGGAGTTCATTAGTTTCTTGAAGGAGAATTCCAGACCGATCGAAAACATCAGCACCACAATTCCTAAGTCTGCCCAGAAAGATATGTTTTCCAGATTGGAAATAGAAGGGAGGTATTCGAATTTGGGACTCGCAAGAAATCCGGCAAGAATATACCCGAGCACCACCGGCTGTTTCATCTTCTTGAAAAGAAGAGTGACGATGGCTCCAAGAAGAAGAATCCATGCGAGGTCAGCAATCAGACCGTTGGTGTGGTCTTCTTCTGAATTGCTGTTGGAGGCTTCATCAGGATTGATTTCAGTGGAAACTTTTTTTGTAAGCTGATCCACTGTTTCTTGTGCGAGGTCTGAAAACTCAGCTGATATGGGAAGGAGGGTCATATGGGGTAAAGGTTTTAGGTTTTAGGCATTAGGTTTTAGATTTTAGTTTTTAGGCGAAGCTTCTAATGCCTAATGCCTAAAACCTAAAGCCTAACAATTAATGCCTGTTTATATCTTGTTTGTATTGTATTCGTTGGATTACGTAGAGATTGTAGTAGGAGAGCACGAGGGTGGTCAACGGAAGGGCGATAATCAGTCCCATAAATCCGAGCAGACTGCCCCAGATGGAGAGGGAGAGCAGGATTATCGCGGGATTCAGTCCCATTGCCTTTCCCATTATCTTGGGAGTAAGGATAAGATCCTGGATACACTGCACAATCACGTAGACAGCCATGGATTCCCAGAATATCAGCCAGAAGTCACCGCCGGTGCTGACAGTCCATACAAGACAGAGCAATGCAGTGATAGGGAGTGAAATAAGTTGCAGATATGGCACCATATTAAGCATTCCGATGAACAGACCCAATACCACTCCCATCGGTAATCCAATAATCACAAAGCCTATCGAGAAGAGAACCCCGACAGTGAATGCTATCAGAAACTGACCACGGAAATATCTGTTCATTGCATTTTTGATGTCGTCGAATATGCGGAATACGCGGCGGCGATGGCTATGGGGAACCAATTGACGGAAGCTTAATGTCAATTTCTCATAGTCAAGCATGATGAAAATGACATAAAGAATCACCACGAGCCAACTTATCACACCAAAAAGGAATGCAAGGCTGGAACTCAAGAAGCTCCATGATGATGAAATGCTTGTTTTGATAAGTTTCTCCCATTGTTCCTGCGAAAGGAGCTTTGACAACTGATTGAAATCAATATTGTCGCGAATGAACTGATGAATGTTTTCAGATATGAAAGGGATGTCAATCTGTTTTGTGGCATAGGTCTTGACCATTTCCGTCATGTGGGCGCACTCAGAAATGAGATAAGGAAAGAATATTGCGCAGAAACCTCCAACCACCACGCAGGTTTCTATTAAGGTTGTCATCACGGGAAGAAAACGGTTGCGGGTATGCATCCATTTTTGATTCCATTTCACTATCGGTTCAAGCATGTAGGCTATCAGGCATGCCACAAGGAAAGGCAACAGCACGCCCTTTAGAATAGTGAGAAGATACAGAGTTGCCAACAGCGCGCACACTGAGAAAAGAATACGCACCACTCTGTCGAATGTATATGGCTGGCGTTCGTAATTATTCATAGTCTGTGGATATTCGTATGCCAAAATTAGTAAAAAGATTTGTAAGTGGAAGCAAGAAGAATTAATTTTGTAATATGAAAATGAGAATGCGCTTAATACTTCTTATACTTCTCCTCATAGGAGGATTGGTTGGTCGCGCGGATGTGGTTGAGGATTTCCGCCTCACCAAAGGAGTTAATCCGGATGAAACGTCATTGCTCGTGATAGATTTATCATCGGGTGAGACTCTGGCGGAGATGAATGCAGACAAGCCATTGATACCGGCATCCATCATGAAATGTGTGACCACTGCAACTCTCCTTTCTCGTCTTGACGAAGATGCCAGTTTCCACACTGAGGTATATATTACCGGTCCGGTGCGTGATGGTGTGCTCGAAGGTAACGTAATTGTTGTGGGAAGTGGAGACCCCTCTCTGAATTCACGGCATGTAGAGGGTGGAAAGGATATTTGCCGAGAGATTGCATCGGCGCTTGTGGATCGTGGTGTGGTCAGCATAAAAGGTAGGATTGTTGTGGATGAAGGTATATGGGATGGTCCGGCTATTCCGCCATCATGGATGTCGGGAGATCTTCCGCATGCTTATGGCACCGGCTCTCACGGACTCAACTTTGAGGATAACGCTTCAGGAAGCCGTTCGGTTTCCAACCCTGCCGCAGTTTTTGACACAAGGTTGCGTTCAGCACTCAAAGATAAAGGGATAACTGTTGATGGAGAGTCAATAAGAGAAAGGGAGCGGGAATTGCTTGTTGATCATGTATCCGTGCCTCTTGACGAGATAATGCGTTCATGCATGATGCGCAGTGATAATCAGTATGCCGAAGCTTTGTTGAGGTCTTATGCCGTGGCTTCCGGACATAAAGGTTCTACTGAAAAAGCAGCATCACTGGAAAAAGATTATTGGCGTAAGCACAAAGCCCCTATGTCGGACGTTAATATAATTGACGGCTCCGGTCTTTCCCGCCAGAATCGGCTGACCGCACGGTTTATGGCTCATATCCTATCAGAGAGATCAGAAAATCCTTATTATGTCTCTTTCTTTCCTTTGGCAGGACAGGAGGGAACGTTACGCAATTTTCTTGTTGATACCCCTTTGGAAGGATATGTGGCATTGAAAACGGGAAGTATGAAAGGTATACAATGTTATGCCGGATACAAGCTTGATGATGATTATGCCCCAACGCATATCATTGTTGTGATGATGAACGATCTGGGGAACAGGGCATCGGCACGCGAGGGTCTAAAGAAGGCGCTCCTTACTCTGTTTGAGGAAGGAGGGAATGGTTAATTGGTTAATAATTAATAATTAATGGTTAATGGTTAATAATTAACTGCAACGCATTAAACATTAAACATTATACATTAAACATTTATACAAGGTGACTATAGATGAAATAAAGGATCTTAAAGACAAGATCTATGAGATAGAAGGGCTTCTGGAG
>DAWBVG010000435.1:0-2337 GCA_052279865.1 Muribaculaceae bacterium | reverse complement strand
GTTGAGTGAAGGCACCTTGGTGCCCCGTATGCCGTCGCTACCCTTTCCCATGGTTCTCCTCTCTTATTCTTTTCTCTCTTCTACAATTTGTCTTTCTTCTCTTTTAAAATTAAAATTGTAAATTTTAATACTCCGCAAATATTCTCACGATGGTTCCCTATAATCCTCATCCGCGTTCGCGACATAGCATGCATCGGCGCGCAAAAGGCAATGACTATCGCGCTCGTCGCATCTATATGATCACTATGACCAAATCCGCAGAGGTGAGGAATTTCAGTCGCCTTACGGGCGAACCGCAATATCCTTCGGGGCATCCTTTCGCGCCCCGGGTAGAACTCCTCGCGGCTGGCAAAATTATTGAGGAGCATTTCTTACGCGTAAGAGAGATCGATCCGAACCTTGAGATATATGATTCGGTCATTATGCCTGATCATATCCATTTTATTGTGCATGTGAAAGAGACCATCAAGCGCCATTTGGGGAAATATTTAGGCATGTTCAAGGTCAGGATAACCCAGGAGCTGCGGAAACTCGACCCGGTGATGGTTTCTACCGGCACCGGTACTTTTGAGGAGAATTATCACGACCGCATTCTATTGAAGCGCGGTCAACTTGATATCATGAAGAAATATATCCGCGACAATCCCCGCCGCTTGCTTATCAAGCAGAAATATCCTTATTTCTTTCAGCGACTCCTCGGGGTGAATATCGGCGGCGAATTGTATGATTGCTATGGCAATCCCTTTTTGCTACAGAATCCGGACAAGCAGCAGATAATGGTTCGCTCCGCATGGAGCGATAAGGATTTCGATGAGCATAAACGGCGATGGCTCGCCTATGTGAGCCACGGAGCTATCCTTGTTTCTCCGTTCATTAGCTCCCGCGAGAAAATGGTTAGGGATGAGGCTTTGAATATGGGCGGATCAGTTATTGTTATTAGAAAGGAGAGATTTCCGGAGAGATACAAGCCTGAGAAAAAATATTTTGAGCTTTGCTGCGAAGGGCGGCTGTTGCTGATTTGCAAGCATGGGTCTGCGGAATATTCTCCGGAGCTGAGGCGTAGCGAGGCAATGGATATGAACGGCATCGCCAAGAGGATTGCTGACATTGCCACAGAGAAGATAATTTTTACCGCTCCAAGGAGATAACTCACGCGACGGCATACGGGGCACCAAGGTGCCTTCACTCAACCGGCTTCGCCTGACGGGCTCTCCGCTTCCGCTGCGCCGCCGAGCGGCTAATTGTTAAAAAATAATGGGAACGATTGCGAAATCTAAAAATTAATTGCCATAAGAGGATAATATGTGAGAAATTCTTTATACCTTTGTATTTGAAACAAGGCAGGAATGCGATTTATAAGCAATGCCGAGGATAGAAAAAGAAAATGCATCTGATAAACAATAACTTGCAGAAACTTTTTGCTCTATGCCGGAAATATAGAGTTAATAAGCTCTATGCTTTCGGTTCAATCCTCACAAATCGATTTAACGACACAAGCGATGTCGATTTTTTAGTTGACTTTAAGCCAGACGTTACTTATCACAACTATGCCGATAATTTCTTTGGATTATATCATTCACTGCGTGCATTACTTGGTCGGGAAATAGATCTTGTTGATGAAAGCTCGGTGAAAAATAAATATTTCAAAGAAGAGCTTGATGAGACCAAACACCTTATCTATGGATGCCTTTCTAGTTAGATCGGTCTTATTTGCTGAATTTCAACAAATTTGCCGTCTATAATTTATTAAAATATACGAACACAATAACTAATCAAACAATAACAACTAAATTAACAACTTATGGGAAAGTTTTTACTATCAACACTTCTCCTGCTGACCACGGCATTCGCCTCGACAGCAGAGGAAAAAGAAATCTGTATTTCTTTTATCGCCGAAGGAACTGGTGACGGCTCTGCATTTACTACATCTACAAATGTTTCGGAAATCGTAGATGTTGAAAGTGTGCAATTCGTAACTGGGGATATTACAAATGCTTCGAATGCATATTATAAATCAAAGATGGGTGTAAAGCTTGGTAAATCCAAAGCTGCAGGTTCATTCGGATTTTCATTAAGTAATGTTATATCAAAAGCTAAATCTATAACTTTAAATGCCGCTCATTATAATAATGTCAATGATGCCAATATGTGCATAAACATATATATTAATGGGGATACTGAAAAATTAGCAACTCTTACAGAGTTTAAACAAGATGAATTATCTGAAAAAAACTATATTTTTGATTCCCCATTAGAAATAAAATCTTTAAAATTTGAAACAGCTAATACCAATGGCAGCGTTAGCAGTAAGAACCAAGCTAGGGCATTCATCAAATC
>DAWBVG010000434.1:0-6874 GCA_052279865.1 Muribaculaceae bacterium | reverse complement strand
GATGTGTATAAGAGACAGAAATTACCCTAGCAGCTAAGCGATATCGGCTCCCATGCATTCGCCTATTGTAGGAGATTGAATCATGTCAAGATACCCTCAGCTGTGACTCATATAGGCAGCAATGCTTTTTCCCGTTGTGTAAGTCTTGAGGAGATTGTATTGCCGGCAGGAATGAAAGAGCTGGAGTCATATGCCTTCTCGGATTGCGAATCTCTGAAAAGCGCTGTCATGCCTTCTAATGCCAATCTGCTTGGCGAATTGATCTTCAGCGGTTGCATTAACCTGCGCACCCTGACGGTTATGTCTCTTACGCCGCCTCCTTTCGATTGCAACAGCTTCATCTTTGAACCCGATGAGACCGCTCTATATGCTTCTTGCATTCTTCTGGTTCCGGCTTCATCTATAGAAAAATATAGAAGAGCTCCCGGATGGAAGCTCTTCAAAAATATCAATTGAATCAAATTCTTGAATCGAATTAAATATCCATTGAATCGAATTAAATATCCATTGAATCGAATGAATCTGATTCTATGAGGTTCTGTTTAGCGAGCACTGCTCGCGGCTCAAATCAATCCCAGATTAATTGAAAATAACCCTCAGGTTAATCTGAATAAGAAGATCAATCTTCCTTCATATTGTGGAAGACATTCTGAACGTCTTCATCCTCTTCGAATTTGTCGAGGAGCTTTTCGAGCTGCTCGCGCTGTTCGGCTGTCACCTCCTTGTAATCGGTAGGGATGCGCTCGAATTCAGCGGAAACAATCTCCAACCCCTTGTCTTCAAAGAATTTCTGAAGATTTGAGAACTGATCGAATGCTCCGTAAACGAGCCATTCTTCTTCTTCAGCCTCCAATTCAGCCTCGAAGTCCATCAGGTCAAGCTCGAATTCATCGAGAGCAAGATCTGCGTTTGGTTTCACATGGAACACGCTCTTGTGGTCGAAAAGGAATGAGAGGGAACCCTGTGTGCCGAGAGAACCTCCGAATTTATTGAAATAGCTGCGTACGTTTGCAACTGTGCGCTGATTGTTGTCGGTAGCTGTCTCAACTACAATTGCGATACCAAAAGGTCCGTATCCTTCATATACGATCTCCTTGTAATCGCCGGCATCCTTGTCGGTTGCTTTCTTGATGGCGCGTTCTACGGTATCTTTAGGCATATTGGCTGCCTTGGCGTTCTGCATCAATACGCGCAGACGCGGGTTCATATCGGGATCAGGACCGCCGGCTTTTGCTGCGATGGTTATTTCCTTGCCGATACGAGTGAATGTGCGGCTCATATTGCCCCAGCGTTTCAGTTTGCGGGCTTTACGATATTCAAATGCTCTTCCCATATTGTTATATGTAGTCTCTGTTTAGTTTATTATTATCTGAGTTCTGCTCCGAGAGCTTTCAGCGCATCAATGATGCGGCTCATGGAAGCATCGATCTGTTTGTCGTTAAGTGTTTTCTCGTTGTCCTGAAGCTTCATCGACACAGCATAAGACTTCTTTCCTGCAGGGAGGTTCTTGCCTTCATACACGTCGAAGAGACGCACATCGCGGAGGAGTTTGCGCTCAGCCTTGCGGATTGCAGCCTCTATGTCTGCGAACTTGACGCTCTTGTCAACGAGGAGGGCAAGGTCACGCTCCACAGCCTGAGTTTTTGGAAGCTCGGCATACGTCACGCGGTTCTTGGCTGTCAGCTTAAATAATGCCTCCCAGTCGATTGCCGCATACGCAACGCTTTGCTCGATACCGAATTTCTTGAGGATGGTAGAGCGAACGAGTCCGACTTCAGCTATTCTTTTGCCCGAACGACTTGCAACATCCAGTTTGGCAGAGAATATTTCGTCAGAACTCTGTGTCGAAGAAATGGCAGCGGATGGAAGACCCAACCGGAAGAAAATATTGTTGACGATGCCCATGAGGTCATAAACAGTAGCTTCTTCTGCGTTTACATTCCATGAGGGGAGTTCTTTGCGTCCCGTCATCCATAATCCAAGCTCCATGCGCTCAGAATATTGGGCTAACGGTTTCTCGGCGTTGAATTCTTTTTCAGGCGAGAATCTATAGATATTGCCGAATTCATAGAACTTAAGATCCGGCATCTTGCGGTTCACATTGTGCGCAATAGATTCAAGACCGCCATATAGCAGTGTCTGGCGCATCACGCCGAGATCGTTGCTGAGCGGATTCATCAGTTTCACGCAGTTTGCCAATGGTAATAACTCCGAATTTTCATAATAACTTACTGCAGTGAGTGAGTTGTTCATGATTTCGGAAAAGCCGATGGCTGTGAGTTGCTCGCTGATGATCTGCTGCATGTCGTAGCTTTCATCGGTAGCACCACGCTGCGAAAGCGAAACGTGCATTTCATCGCCAATCTCCACATTATTATAGCCATACACGCGCAGAATCTCTTCCACAACATCGCAAGGACGATAAACATCAACGCGATATGTCGGGACTTTCAGATGAAGCACATCGGCATCCTCTGTTTCGGTCACATCGAATTCAAGAGCCTTGAGGATGCACTTAACTAACTCCGCGGGGAGTTTTTTACCTATGAGATTATTGCAGTATGAAAGTGAGAAGTCAAGCTCTTTCTTTTCAACAGGCGCGGGGAGCACATCAACCACTCCTCCGCAGATTTCGCCTCCTGCAAGTTCCTTGATCAAACAGGCGGCAAGACGGGCTGCATAAACGGTGATTGAAGGATCCGCACCGCGTTCATAGCGGAAAGACGCATCGGTGGAGAGTCCGTGACGGCGCGCTGTGCGACGCACACGGGTAGGATTGAAATAAGCGCTCTCTATAAATACATTCTTTGTGTTTTCAGTCACACCGGAATCAAGACCACCGAACACACCTGCGATGCACATCGGTTTCTCTGCGTCACAGATCATCAGGTCTGTCTCGTTAAGTTCACGCTCCACGCCGTCGAGAGTAGTGAATTTAGTGCCGGCAGGACATGTACGGACCACAATCTCTTCACCCTTAACATGATCAAGATCGAAGCAGTGGAGGGGCTGCCCGATGCCGAGCAGCACAAAGTTCGTAATGTCTACGATATTATTGATCGGTCTCTGCCCTGCGGCTGTCAGAAGGTTCTTAAGCCATTCGGGCGACTCTTTGACTTCCACACCACGGATGGTTACGCCTGAATAGCGGGGACATCCCTGCTCATCTTCTACCTTCACGATGACTGCACCATCGGGGCGATCGGTAGAGAATGCAGATGTGTCAGGCGTCGAGATTTCGGGATATTCACCCTGTTTCTCGCCCTGAGCCATCAGACACCATTCTTTTGCCTTGAGGTCGCGAGCCACACCATAATGGCTGGCTGCGTCAACGCGGTTGGGGGTGAGCTCCACCTCGAGGCGGTAGTCGCTCTCCACGTTGAAATATTGTGAAGCCGGAGTGCCGGGCTTCACATCATCGGGAAGCACCATTATTCCGGCATGGTCTGTTCCCAGTCCAAGCTCATCTTCGGCACATATCATGCCGAAAGACTCCTTGCCCCGGATTTTTGATTTCTTTATCTGGAATTCCTTGTCGCCGTCATAGAGGGTTGTGCCCACAGTGGCAACAACAACCGTCTGACCAGCCGCAACATTGGGCGCGCCGCATACAATCTGTGTCGGCTCTCCGTTGCCGAGGTCAACTGTCGTTACATGAAGATGGTCTGAATCGGGGTGATCTTCGCAGGTAAGCACCTTGCCGATCACAACTCCGCGAAGTCCGCCACGTATGCTCTCAACTTCCTCTACCGTGTCGCATTCAAGACCAAGAGAAGTGAGGGTGGCTGCAAGCTCACGCGGGCTCAAATCGAAATCAATATAGCGTTTGAGCCATTTATATGATATATCCATAAAATAATTTTTCTGATCAGATTATTTCGATTTGCAAAATTAATAAATTCTCCACCTTTCTCAAAATCAAACAGAAGGAAATTTAATGCCATCAATTGGCTATACTGTTAACCTACCGTTAAGACTACTTCTGACATTTGGTTTGGAAAGGTGTTCGCGTCAAGCGGCTGGGAATTCGAGGCGGAAGGTGGTGCCTTTCCCTAATTCGGATTCTTTCACGTAGATTTTGCCGCCGTGATATTCCTCTACAATGCGTTTAACGAGAGTCAGACCGAGTCCCCAACCTCGTTTTTTAGTGGTATAACCGGGATTGAAAACAGTCTTGAAGTTTTTGCGGGCAATCCCTTTCCCTGTGTCTTTGACCTCTACCCAAACGATGTTCTTGTCAGCGCCGGTGGTGATGTCAAGTTTCCCTTCTCCCTGCATGGCATCGACTGCATTTTTGGTCAGGTTTTCCATAACCCATTCAATCAGCGGACGAGACAGCAGCACTCCGTGATCGTCTTCGGAAAGATGCATCTGGATGTCGACCCTTCCGGAAACACGGCTTTTCATGTAATCAAGTGATTTTGCAACAACCTCATTGAGATAATCGAGCTGCATCTCAGGCTGAGAGCCGATCTTTGAAAATCTGTCTGCGATTACGGAGAGCCGCTTCACATCCTTGTCTATCTCCTTAGTCACCTCCGGATCCACTCCCGTGGCTTGAAGATATTCGGTCCATGCCATTAGTGATGATATTGGAGTGCCGAGCTGGTGCGCTGTTTCTTTGGAAAGTCCTACCCAGACGCGGTTTTGTTCCGCCCGTTTGGTGTAAACCATGGCGAGGTAGATGATGAGTGCAAGAATTATCATCACCGCCATCTGTATATAAGGATAGATGCTCAGGCTGCGTAGAAGTCGGGAGTCCTCATAATATATATATTGATTTTCTCCTCCGAAAAGCTCCACCTCTATGAAATGATGGTTCTTGGCAACCATCTCCTTGAGAGGTGTGTCTCCTCCCGCTTTGCGAAGCCTGTTTTGAAGATACTCTTTGTTTTTGGGAGAAAGTTCGTCGAAAAGGGATTTGTCTTTGTCGTCTTTATCCGGAAGGGAGAAATTCCTAAATTCGGAAATATTGAAATTCTTGTCGCATATCAACACAGGGATTGAATTGTTTTGGGAGATGATTCCTAAAAGAAATTCGAAATCGGAATCTACGTTTGCTTTTGCAAGTCTTTCGGTTGCCTGCGCCCAGATACTCATGCGGTCACGTTCCTGACTCTCGAGCTCCTTTATCAGGTTGTTGCTCACCAGCAGGAAAATAATCACGGCGATTGCCGAGACGGCAATCCCCAACATTTTTCCGGTTCTTTTGTCAATCCCTTTCATTCAATATGAATTCTGCCACGGAGTCATCGGTGTTGGGTCCGATTACTATGTCTGCAACTTCCTTAACTTCTGGCAATGCATTCTCAACTGCCACTGCCACGTCTGCCACTTTCAGCATGGGGATGTCATTGAGATTATCTCCGAATACTACCACTCTGTCGGCTCCGGTTTTCTCCTTCATCTCCATCACGGCGTTGGCTTTTGTTGCATCAGGAGCGAAAGCGTCTATGAGTCCGATTTCGGGTCCGTAAAAATCGTGATAATATTGATGTCTGCATCCTTCGATTTTGGCTGCCTCCGCATGTACGGCAGCAGCGGCGGCAGAAGGTTGCATACCATAGAAAATCAATGTCTTGGTTATATCCTTGGGTGTGACTTCAGAGCCATCTTCTGAGAGGTGGAAACGTTTGTATGGAGAATTGATGCGTTCTCTTACAAATGTTTCCTCAAGTTCATTGAGTTTGCCGCCGATATGATAGATGTTTACAACATCGCCTTCAAGGATGAAATGGAAAATGGGGAAATGCATCCGGTGGTAGGTATCGACAAGCTCCTTCACCACCTCCGGCTTCATGTATTTCACGCTGGAGTAATGCTTTGTTCGCGGATCCCATATTGCTGCACCAGTGAAAACGATGGCGGGGATGTTCATATTTACATCCTTGATTATGCCAGCCACGGTGGCTGGCGTGCGTGCTGTCGCGATGGTGAAAAGCTTACCATCGGCAATGCTCCGGTTCAGAATGTCGATAGTCTTTTGCGACAAATACGCCCCCGGTTGCATAAGCGTGCCATCAAGGTCGCTGACGTATAGCGTTTTACCCATTGTCTTTTATTTCAATGTATTCAACATCGGATACCTGGCTCTCGCGATATATACGCTTGTTTCCTTTGCCGTCTTCTTCACGGATTTCAGTTTCGGAATATTCTTTTGTCTCGACAAACTCCACATCTTCCGCATATTGTTGCATGTTGCGTACAACCTCTTCAGGGTTGGCGGCATATCCTCCGGAGCGTGGGTCTCGGCTGTAGTTGCGACGTGAACCTGATGCCCGCTGTTGTTTTTCCTGTTGTTTGCGACGGCGTTCCTCCTCCTTTCGTGAGGGCATTCCCGTCATCTTGCGCACCATATCTTCGGCGCGCCGAGCCATAAATCTATGTATCCATCTGGTTATCTGAGGCCAGAAGATAAACATAGTGACTATTAATATTATAAATATAATTCCCAATGATTTACCTGTTTTATTCAACTTTCGCAAGCGTAAAGTTGAAGTTTAAAAAGTTTAATTCCTAAAGCCTAAAGCCTAACACCTAAAGCCTAAACCTAAACCTAACACCTAAAGCCTAATCTCTACTCATCACTCCATACAGCAGATAGGCGATAATCAGCCACATCAAACCCGGAACGCCGGCGCAGAATACCAGCACGATCGCTGTTGCAATCAGCAGCCAGCGGAATTGATTCCCTTTCCATCCCCAAGTCTTGAACTTAAGTGAGAACAATTTCAATGGCGATACCATCAGCCAGCACTCCACAAAAAGCACAGGAACCACAAACCACCATTCGCACATCATTCCCGGCATGTCATTGCACAATGCGGTGTATCCTATCCAGAATATGGCGTTGGCAGGGATCGGCAGCCCTATA
>DAWBVG010000433.1:0-2158 GCA_052279865.1 Muribaculaceae bacterium | reverse complement strand
CTTTACCATTTTAGATCGGTTTTTAGGGCATTTCGTTTGCCGGAAGCTCATTGTAGTTTCCTTTTCGAATTGTCTCGAGAAGAAGATGCAATTTGCCTACTTCTTCAGGATGCGAATTGGCTACGTTTTTATCTTCAAACATCTTGCTCATGTCGAAAAGTTGCTGAACGGGAGCACAGCCTGTTTCTACGTATGCGCCTCGCGGCTTCATTTTGGGGAATGTGCTTGCCTCAACATATTTCCATTGTGGCACGCGAAGAGCAAGCGTGTGGTCATAACCCTGCTGAACCACCCATGGGCGGCTTGTCATGTCGCGTCCGAGCCAGTTGTCCATACGATTGAATGAATCCGGGGCGCTACCTTTTGGCATTTGCACGCCAAGAAATCCGGCGAAAGAAGCCACGAGGTCAATCTGGGAAAGGACAGTGGCGTTCTCACCTTTAGAAAGGTTGCCCGCGGGCCAGTGCACAATTACCGGGACTCGAGTTCCTCCCTCGTAGAGGCTATATTTCGATCCGCGAAGTTCGCCTGTGGGGGAATGACCGTTGAGAAGTTCTTCCGCATGGTCGTCGTATCCATCATTGAGCACGGGTCCATTGTCGCTTGAAACTATGATGATGGTATTGTCAAGAATCTTCATATCTTCAAGTGTCTTGAGAAGTTGACCTACACTCCAGTCGAACTGGGCGATGGCGTCTCCACGAAGTCCCATCTTATTCTTGCCGCGGAATCTGTCGTGAGGAAAACGCGGCACATGAACGTCGTTCGTAGCAAAATACATGAAGAAAGGCTCATTTCCATTCTCTTTGATAAACCGGATTGCATGAGAAGTTATGGAATCCGCTATGTTTTCATCTTTCCACAGAGCTTTACCCCCGCCTTTCATATATCCGATTCTGGAGATGCCGTTAACGATCGACATGTCGTGACCGAAAGTCGGTTTGAGGTTGTAGAGGAGTTCCGGATTGTCTTTGCCTGTAGGCTCACCCGGAAAGTTCTCTTTATAGCTGACTTCGATGGGAGCAGAAGGATCATAGTTTGCCACATGTCCGTTTTCTATGAATACGCAGGGCACGCGGTCGGCTGTAGCTGCCATGATATATGAATAGTCAAAACCAAGATCTCCGAGGGCAGCAGGGAGTTGGGCATTCCAGTCTTGGGTTCCGGTTTTATCTCCAAGTCCGAGATGCCATTTTCCAATTGCGCATGTAGCATAGCCAGCAGATTTAAACATATCAGCCATTGTGTATTGCTCGGGACGGATGATCATACCCGCATCGCCGGGGGCAATGTCAGTGTCGGGACGGCGCCAGCTGTAGTGTCCCGTGAGCATGGAATAACGCGAGGGAGTGCTTGTTGCCGCTGTGGCATATGCATTTGTAAAGCGGATGCCATTGTCTGCCAGGCGGTTTACATTGGGAGTCTCAACATTCTTGGCACCATAACATTGCAGGTCTCCGTATCCGAGGTCATCTGCATAAATTATCAATACATTCGGGCGAGATGTGTCAGAGGTGCGTTTTTCTTTTTTGGGCGCTTCGGAAGCGTTTGCAGATGCAATTATGCCGAGTGACATAAGTGCGGCAACGTTTTTCATCGTTTTCATTTGGTTAGGTTGTTAAAGAAAGTGACATTGCGTCATCTTTGAAGAAGATGACGCAACGGTGCGATGTTCAGGTTTACTGTTTTATTTGAATAGAGATTGTAAAGGTTTTGATAGCCAAGACTAACAGCCTTGTCGATCATCTCTTTTCCCTTTACGAGATCACCGGTCTGTGCATAATAGATTGCCGCCATGTAGTAATCGTCTTTCGTTTTGTTTTCTTTGTCACGGAGAGCTCGCTTCATGGTTTCGTCTGCATCAAGTTTCTTGCCGGCAAGACATTGCGCAAGTGCCTTATATGTGATGTCGTTGAAAGTTTCGGGATCAAGTGTGTTTCCAATTCTTCCATATTCAAGAATAGCTTCCTTGGCATTGTCAAGCTGATTAAAGTTTACGTATGCCTTAATCATCTTTACATATAAGTTTGCGGGATCAATCATGGCTGCCTCATTGAGATTCTGCATTGCCGCTTTGGCATCATTGAGAGCGATATTGGCAAGTGCGGATTGTGTGAGGGCTTCAACAGAATTGGCATCAATGTGCAGTGCCTTGGTT
>DAWBVG010000432.1:0-4921 GCA_052279865.1 Muribaculaceae bacterium | reverse complement strand
GAATGCCAAGGACAATGCCATTATTGATGTAATCAAACGTCTGCCGGGGATAAAGGTGGAGGAGGACGGTACCATCAAATATCAGGGGAGACCTATCAATAAGTTCTATATTGACGGGAATGATTTCATTGGCGGTCAGTATGGACTCGCCACCAACAACATCTCCCACAAGGATGTGAAATCTGTAGAGGTTATGGAAAATCATCAGCCTGTGAAAGCTTTGGAGGGGATTGAGTTTCCCGAAGAAGCGGGAATAAACCTGAAGTTGAAGGAAGATGCCCGCAGTCGTTGGGTAGGTGTCGCCAAGGCAGCTGCAGGAGTGCAGCCCTTCCTTTACGACGGCTCACTTTTTACAATGCGTATTGCTCCGAAGATTCAGAACATGTTCACTTTGAAGGCTGATAATACGGGCTGGAATCCGGTGAATGAGATAAGGGAACATGATTTCGATGATATGTTTTCTTCGGATTATATATCAAATCTATGGACGGAATATATCGCGGCAGATATTGTAGGTGCTCCGCTTTCAGAGAAAAGGACACGCGATAACCTTTCGTGGCTTGCCAATGCCATTGCTGCCTGGAAGAAGGGGGATGCCTCAATGCGATTGAAACTTAACTATATGGGTGATCGTCTGGATTACAACTCCGGCATGACGACCAATTATTTCAGTCAGCAGATACCCGATTTTGTTCAAAACAACTCGATGCGCACACAGGAACATGATTTCTCTGCCCAGTTCTATAGTCAAATAAACAAACGCGGATATTATCTCAAAGACAAGCTGACAGTCTCGGGCAATCTGTCTAACTCAAATTCGGTTGTTTCGGGCACGGTTGACATTGCCCAGCGGGTAAACCGTAAAGAGTTTTCGGCACTTAATGATCTCAAACTTGTGAAACGTAACGAAAAGAGATTGTTCTCCCTCATATCGCGCAATGACTTCAGGTATAGGCCGGATCGTCTGATGGTCCGTGGTGAGGGGGACGCAACGCAGAGCATCGGCACTACCGACTTCCGAAGCACAACCGAAACGCAATTCGGACGGATGGCGAGATTCTGGAAATATTTTGTCACGGCTGGCGTTGATCTTAACTATCACCATTTGAATCTCGACCTGACCGGGCTGCAGGATTTTGATAATTCCGGCGTGTATGACACGTTCCTTTCGAATATTTATGCCACCCCGCAGATTAACTTCGAGCGTAACGGTTGGTTGGCACAATTTAGAGCGCCTGTGAAATGGCTGCATTATTCCATCAAGGGGCAGCATGACTATGTGAATGTGGCTCCGAGTCTATATTTGAGGCGGACACTCACTGCCAAATCCGAACTATCCGCATCGTTGGCATACCGTCTCGGTTCTCCGCAGGCATATCTCAATATTGATGCTCCGGTGTTGGCAGACTATCGGAATGTGTTCATAGCTGCAAACCCTGATAAGTACACTCAAGACTTGTCGGCATCTGTTTCATATCGTTATCGGAATCCTATGAAATCACTGTTTTTCAATTTATCTGCCACTTATAATTACAGGCGCAGTCATATTATGTCTAACCAGTTTTTTGTAGGTGATATGATAATATCTTCCTATTCAGATTGTCTCTCAGGCAGTGACACGTGGTATTTCAAGACGGGTCTGAGCAAGGGGCTTGGACACAGTAAGATGGTTGTGGGTTTTGATGCCGATGCCTCCAAGGCGACAGCTTCCGCAATGCGGGATAATGTCGTTGTTCCTTATCGTCAGATTACGGCAGGGGTAAAGCCCTATTTCAAAGGAAGTGTCTTGCGATGGCTTTCTGTGAATTATGAAGCATCTTATGGTTTCTCAAGGCTCTCCATAAATCAGGAAGATAATCACTACCACTCGTTTCGACAGAACGTGTTTGCAACAATCCTGCCGCTTGACGAAATAGAGTTTACCTTCGGTATGGAGCATTTTCTGAACAGTTTTTCTAATGGCAACACCGCCAATCTTCTCCTGCTGGATGCTTCTGCCGTATGGCGGTTAAACAATAAGATCAGACTCTCGCTCACAGCTACCAACCTTCTGAACAAGCGTAGTTATGAATACCAGACTTACGGTACCCTCTCATCTTCCACCCACATGTTTCAGCTCCGACCCCGCTCGATCCTTGCCTCCATCCAATATCGCTTTTAAGAAATGGGTGCTATTGGCTGTTGCGGATGGTCAGCATGTATCCGAAGCCGCGTTGATTTATGATTGTGATGGAAGGGTCATGGCGCAATGCGCGGCGAAGTTTGTGGATGTAGCCGTGGAGAGAGTTGCGATTGCTTGGCTCGTCACGTTGCCACACGGCAATCATCAGTTCCGATGCATCAACGGTTTTCCCAATGTTGGTTACAAGTCGTTCAAGGATTTTGGCTTCGAAGTGTGACAACTCCATATTTCTTTCTCCAAACGAAAGCGTCTGGGTGCTAACGTTGAAAAGATATTGCCCGAAGGAGAATTTGATATCCTCACCTCGGTTGGATCCTTGTCGGCGCAGCAGAGCCTTTATCCTCACTATCAGTTCGCGGAGCTCAAAGGGTTTCTTAAGATAGTCATTACCACCGATTTCAAATCCTTTCTCGACATCATCAATTGTGCTTTTGGCTGTGAGAAATAGCAACGGCACTGCGGGGGAGATCTTCCGTATCTCTTTAGCCATAGAAAAACCATCCATTTTAGGCATCATGACGTCCGCAACAACAATGTCGGCACCATCCGTTTTGAATCTTTCAAGTCCGGAGATGCCGTCTGCGGCAGTGATCACTTCATGTCCTTGCCCGCGTAGCGTATCGGCTACAATCAGAGTGAGGTCTTCCTCGTCCTCAACAAACAGTATCTTGTTGCTCATGGTTGTTGAATTTAATGGTGAATATAGAGCCTTCTCCTTCATTACTCTTGACGCTGATGCTCCATCCCATCTTGTCAAGAATACTCTTTACGTAATACAATCCAATTCCATAGCCTCGAATATCCTGACGGTTGCCATGTGGCACTCTGTAAAATTTGTTGAACAGATAAGGAATCGCCTTTGATGGAATACCAATACCGTTGTCACAGACCGAGAGTTCTTTCTCATTGCCGGTTATGGATATTTCAACGCTATCATTGGAGTATTTGATTGCGTTGTCAATCAAATTGTTCAGCACATTTGCAAAGTGTGTCTTGTCAGCCACCACAGAGGTGCGTTCATCTATATTCACTGTGATTGATAACTCTTTCTTGTCGCCTCGCATTCGCTGCATTGATGCGATTTCCTCAACAAACGGTTGCAACATGAATTCCTCCGACTTGAGTTTCATTGTTTTCCTTCGCTCCATGCTCATTGCAAGAATGTTCTCCACAAGTTCGCCAAGGCGTTTCAGTTGTTTGTTGGCGATCATCAGATACGTCTTCCTTTTGTCCGGATCGTTGTCTGTATCGAAATTAAGAAGAGCATCGTTTGCTGAATAAGCTATAGCTATAGGGGTTTTCAATTCATGAGTCATATTGCTTACAAAATCATCTTTCATTTCCTCAATGGTCCGCAGGCGCGACACGGTGTGGAACAGGTACCAGAACGCCAAAGCAAACGTGACCATAAGTAGAAAGACCGTGACAATCACGCCTGACATCTCTGAAATGATATGGCGTGTGAGGGGTGTCATATATACTCGATAGTACATGCCTGAATCGGGATTGAAGCATAAGGAAAACATATCATAATCCAAGCGATTCTTAGGGATATGACTATTACTCCTTAAAACAGTATCTTTTGAATTAACAACTTCTACTGCAACAAACTCCGGATATATTCGGCGGTCGGCAAGACGTTCAATCACGATACTGTCCATGATAGTCAAATTAAAATCGACAAACGGATCCATAGCTTCGTGCATCTGCTGGCTCATGTCATTGACCATTTGGTTAGAATACGATCTGTCGCGACGTAGGGGTGTCTTGTTCACCGTTGTTTTGCCTTCTTCGTTTGTTGAGGTCGTGACGAAATTCCCATCTTCATCCTTAACTCCGGATACAGAACGCGGTGTCTTGGTTATGGAATCTCCGTTTTCAGCGTATGCCTGTTGGGCGGCTATTGCTGCGCGGTTGGCTCGATCGGAGCGCTCCCACATGTCATCAATATCTGCATCCGCCAACGCCGTCATTACATCCCGCTCTACATTGGCTCTTATCGAATTGTAAAGGGATATGAGATAATAGACATTGCAGCCGAAAATAACTGCAATGACAGTAATAAACGTGGTTGATATTGTCTTAAAGCGTTTCATATCTGCAATCACGAAGTGCTCGCGGTTAGAATCATTAATTACCGCAAATTTACGTAAAATCCGTCATACAATCGTTTGAATTTACTCTGTTTTAAGACTAAATAAGGGAGCATTTAAGGCTAAATAAGGTTGATTGTGGTGATATGAAAGTAAGGAGAGGTATATTTGCATCATAAAAATACTACTGCTATGGAAAGATCTTACTTCTTATTTCTTGTCACAATCCTGCATAGCATAGCCGCCTATGCCCGGACTGAAGTTACGGACACCCTTTCCGCACGACAGCTGAACGAAGTTGTTGTAAAGGGAGAGAAACCGCAGGTCAGAGGTGAAGATGGCATTATGATCGTTGACCTGCCAGGGATTGTCAAGGATAAACCGGTGAATAACATACTTGAAGCGCTTGGCTATCTACCGGGCGTGACGAACAATAACGGTATGATTGGTCTTACAGGTGCATCGAATGTAACGATTATTCTAAATGGCGAGTTAACAAACATGCCCCTGCAGAACCTTTATCAGCTCCTTTATACCACACCTGTAGACAGGTTGAAGAATGTCGAGGTGATGTATTCGGCTCCCGCAAAGTATCATGTGAATGGTGCGGTTATCAATGTAGTGCTGAAAACACCTACACCTCTCG
>DAWBVG010000431.1:0-8145 GCA_052279865.1 Muribaculaceae bacterium | reverse complement strand
CGATGGCTCCTTGTCGTGATGGTGATAGTTGTGTTATCGCATTGCATCCGTGGAATCCGGTGGGGCTACCAGCTTCGTGCCGCAGGCATAGGCAACGTGCCGACAATGTCGCTATGCTGTTCAATTTTCGGAGCCTATGCATTGAATCTCCTTGTTCCTTATATGGGGGAAGCGTGGCGCATCGTATATATTGCTAAGCGTCAGAATAAACCGATCTCAACTGTGCTTGGCACAGATATCGGAGACCGTATTTCTGATGCGGTGGTGGTGGTTTTGCTATTGATGCTGGCGCTTGCTGTGGGGCATACATACATTGTTGCTTTTTTGGATCATTATTCCGTAGGAAAGAAATTGCTTCACATGGTTTCAAATCCGTATTTCTGGATAAGCATTCTTGCTGTTTTGGCTTCTGCCGTAACGTTGTTTTATGTTTTCAGAAAAACGGAATGGGAGCAGAAATTTATTGTTTCCTTAAAAAGAATATGGCTCGGTTTCAAAGTCCTTTTCACCATGAAGGGGCGTTGGGCTTATCTCTGGTTGACATTGGGCATTTGGGTGTGTTATTATCTTGAAACATATATAGGATTCCTTGCATTCCCCTTTACGCGCCATCTTATGGCGGAATCCGGCATGGCATGGGGATTGTTGCCCGGACTTATAGCTTTTGTATTCGGTTCGATGAGTATTGCGATTCCAAGTAATGGCGGTCTTGGTCCGTGGAATCTTGCTGTTATGTTTGCTTTGTCGCTTTTCGGAATAGTAAATGCCGATGGCGCAGCCTTCTCGCTTGTGATCTGGAGCACAGTTTCACTTACGCTTGTTTTACTCGGACTCTATACGCTGTGTTATGTTGCTCTGTCGCGCAATCATAAACTGTAGCACTTCCTTTTGCTAATTTGGAAGTATTATAAATAGAAGGTGTAGCGTCAATTGGGCTAAACTTTCATGCCTAAAATGTTGTTTACTTAATAAATGTTAATGGTGGCGATTCTGATATTTTCCGGATCGTCAGAATGAATAGATTGAACCTTATCAAAATTTAGATTATTATGCATTTCACACCCAAAGAGCAAGACAAACTTACCCTTCTGATGGTTGGCATGATCGCTGAGCGACGTCTGCAGAAAGGTCTTAAGTTGAATTATCCCGAGGCTGTAGCCTATATCACAAGCTCGGCTCTTGAGGGAGCAAGAGAGGGAAAGACAGTTGAAGAGGTCATGCATGACGCCTCTCAGGTGCTTACAAAAGATCAGGTTATGCCTGGAGTGGCGGATATGATCTCGCTGTTACAGGTTGAGGCTGTCTTCACCGACGGTTCGCGACTGATCTCAATCCACCATCCTATTAAATAAGTAATTAAAAAGATAATACTATGGATCCAAATAAAAACACACCTCAGGAAACTTATTCACAACCTGATGGAATTTTCCCCGGAAAACCGGATATCGCTTATCCTAACACTCCCGGATTTACACCCAAAGATTATGTTCCGGTAGGCGGAGTAATTCTTGCCGACACTCCTATCGAGTATAATGCAAATCGCCGCACTACCAAACTCGTTGTGCGCAACACGGGCGACCGCCCGATTCAGGTCGGCTCGCATTTTCATTTCTTCGAGACAAACCGTTATCTTGAATTTGATCGTCCCAAAGCTTTCGGGTGCCATCTTAACATTCCTGCTACCACTGCCGTGCGCTTTGAACCGGGGGAGGAGAAGGAAGTTGAAGTTGTGGCTTATGCCGGTAAGCGCAGAGTGATCGGTTTTGATGATCTCGTTAACGGTTATACCGGTCTGGAAGATACTCCGACATATTATCCTAAACGCACGGAAGCTATCCGTCGTCTCGGAGAATATGGCTATAAGACTGTTTCCGAAGAGGAGGCAGAAGCAGAATACACAGATAATGAATTAAAAAAATAATCCGCCATGGCTACTATATCAAGACAAGAAAACAATATGCTCTTCGGTCCGACCGTGGGCGATAAAATTAGACTCGGCAACACCGATCTGTATGTAGAGATAGAAAAAGACCTTCGCACATTTGGTGACGAGTCGGTCTATGGCGGTGGCAAGACGCTGCGCGATGGAATGGGACTCGCCAACGAGTGCACCTCCGGAGCCGGAAGTCTTGACCTTGTGATCACAAACGTTACCATCCTTGATCCTATCTTGGGAGTGGTGAAGGCTGACGTGGGTGTTAAAGACGGCAAGATTGCCGGTATCGGAAAAGCCGGTAACCCAAATGTTATGAAGGGTGTGTCACCCGATCTTGTAACCGGACCTTCAACAGATGCAATATCCGGTGAGCACATGATATTGACGGCTGCCGGTATTGATGGTCACGTTCATATGTGTGCTCCACAACAGGCATATGATGCCCTTTCAAATGGTATTACTACTTTGGTCGGTGGTGGTGTCGGTCCTACAGATGGAACAAACGGTACCACAATTACAGCCGGAGCATGGAGCCTGAAAAGAATGCTTCAGTCTTTTGATGCACTTCCGATCAACATCGGTCTTCTGGCAAAAGGCAACTGCGCTTGTCGCGAGAATCTCGAGGATCAGATGGTGGCGGGAGCCTGCGGATTCAAGATTCATGAAGACTGGGGTGCAACTCCGGCAGCGATACGTACATGTATGTCGGTTGCTGACAATTATGATGTGCAGGTGGCTATTCACACCGATACCTTGAATGAATCGGGATACGTGGAAGATACAATCGCAGCTATCGATGGTAGAACAATACATACTTACCACACTGAAGGTGCCGGCGGTGGTCACGCCCCCGACCTTCTGAAAGTCGCATCTCTGATGAATGTGTTGCCGTCGTCCACCAACCCGACTCTTCCATTCGGTATCAACTCTCAGGCTGAGCTTTTCGATATGATTATGGTTTGTCATAATCTGAATCCTAATATTCCGTCGGATGTGGCATTTGCAGAAAGTCGTGTGCGTCCTGAGACACAGGCTGCCGAGAATGTGTTCCATGATCTGGGCATTTTGTCTATGGTCTCTTCCGATTCCCAGGCAATGGGTCGAGTAGGCGAGTCGTTCATGAGAACGTTCCAGATGGCTTCGTATATGAAGCAGGTAAGAGGAAAACTTCCTGAAGATTCAGATTCAAACGATAACTTCCGCGTGCTTCGTTATCTCGCTAAGATCACAATCAACCCTGCTATCTGTTATGGTATTTCCGACGTGCTCGGTTCAATCGAGAAAGGGAAAATGGCGGATCTCGTACTTTGGGAGCCGGCGTTCTTCGGTACGAAACCTCAGTTGGTGATCAAGGGTGGTCTTATCAATTGGGCTAACATGGGTGATACGAATGCTTCGCTTACAACTCCGCAACCTAAGATCATGCGTCCGATGTATGGTGCTTTCGGAGAGGCGTTGTTCAACTCTCGTATCTCATTTGTGAGCCGTGCTTCTGCAGAAGCGGGAATCAAAGAAAAATACGGCTTGAAGAGTATTGTATGTCCTGTTCACGATGTCAGACAGCTTACCAAAGAATCAATGCTTCGCAACACGGCTACTCCGAATATCGAGGTTAATCCCGAGACGTTTGAGGTTACTGTTGACGGCTATCCTGCAACTGTGCCGCCGGCAAAAGAACTCGCGCTTGCTCAGCTTTACTGGTTCAGCTAATGAAGATGTTAACAATATAACTTATGTCGGACCGTCATCACATGACAGTCCGACATTTTTTTAACATTTTATTAAGCAAAAACCGATGGGAATTGTTATAAAGTCAAAGGGGAGTTTAAAATATTGCTGACTCTCGATTTCACATGAATTACCATATCTAAGGTTACGAATTATGAAAGTATATACCGAAATTATCGGGAACATGAACAAAGATCCCGAATGGAAGGAAAAACTCCATGATGCTGATATTGATTACATATTCCTTGACCAGTGGACTGCTCAAAAAAGCCGTTTCTTAGGTAAAGGAGTAAGCGGCGTGGAGTATCCGATTGCTTTGAAAAGACACACACAGGTTGTTGATGGCGATATAATCGATTTTGACCCCGAAACCGGGAAAGCTTCGGTTCTTAAAATTGAACTGAGTCCCGTGCTCGTAATCGATATGGGTGCGCTTGCGGATAAAGATCACGACACCATCATCCGGCGTTCCGTGGAATTGGGGCATGCCATCGGTAACCAGCATTGGCCCGCTGTGGTGAAAGGAACCAAGGTATATGTCCCTCTTACTGTCGACAAGAAGGTTATGCTAAGTGTCATGGAGACACATAATCTTGAGGGTATCACTTATGAATTTCAGAAGGGACTCGAGATAATTCCGTATCTCGCGCCTCATGAGATACGCCGTCTTTTCGGGGGTGCGGGTCACGACAGTCATGGTCTTGGCGAACATCACCATCATCCAACAACTCATATTCATTTTGATGAAAACGGAATAGCCCATGAGCATACACACTGATGCAGACATGTCAGCGATTTCGCGGTTGCTGCAATTCACTGATTCCACATTTCCTGTAGGCACGTTCTCATTCTCCAATGGATTGGAGACAGCCTCGTTCGAACATCTGGTGCATGATGCTCCGACTCTTCATGCTTTCACGGCTTCGCAGGCTTTGCAGGCTGCATATAGCGACGGAGTGGCGGCACTGCATGCACATCGAGCTTTCCTCCGGGGTGATTATGATGCCATTGCTGAGGCTGACAGAATGTTGATCCTCTTTAAAATGAATGATGAGTCACGCATGATGCTCAAACGAATGGGAAAAAAATTTGCGGAATTGATGGCTAAGCTTTTCAGCAACGATATCGTGAGCCGCTGGCTTCAGGATATCCGGGAGGAAAAAGTACCTGGCACATTCCCTGTGGCTCAGGGAATAGCATATGCAGCTGCCGGAGTTGATGAGAAGGCGCTCTTTTGCGCCCATCAGTATGGAGTTATAAACATGGTGCTTTCTGCTGCTTTACGTTGTGTGAGGGTATCTCATTATGAGACGCAGAAGATACTTTTCGATCTTTCGGAGAATGTGGAAAAACTCTATGAAGAGGCTTCACAGATGGAACTGAAAGATATGAACGCATTCTTTCCCGAGCTTGATATACTCGCTTCACTCCATGAGAAAGGGAATATGCGAATGTTCATGAATTAGAGATGAATTTTATTGCACATTCTCTATTTAACATTACACATTACACATTTCACATTAAACATTATCCAGACAGATGTCACAGACTTGTAGAATAGGAATAGGGGGACCTGTAGGTTCCGGCAAAACAGCTCTTATTGAGGCGATAACTCCGCGTCTTCTTGAACGTGGAAAAAAGGTGTTGATTATCACTAATGATATTGTAACCACGGAAGATGCCAAGCATGTACGCAAAACGCTTAAGGGTATCCTTCATGAAGACAAGATTATTGGTGTGGAGACGGGTGCTTGTCCTCACACTGCGGTGCGTGAGGATCCGTCGATGAATATCGCAGCGGTGGAGGAGATGGAAGAGAAGTTTCCTGAAACGGATATTGTGTTGATAGAATCGGGAGGAGACAACCTCACTCTTACGTTCAGTCCGGCTCTGGTTGACTTCTTTATATATGTCATTGACGTTGCTGCCGGCGATAAGATTCCGCGTAAGGACGGTCCCGGCATTTCACAGAGCGATATCCTTGTGATCAATAAAACTGACCTCGCTCCTTACGTGCATGCTTCGCTTGAAGTGATGGATCACGATTCGAAGCTCATGCGTCCCGGCAAACCGTTTGTGTTTACCAATTGCATGACTGGAGAGGGTATAGAGGAATTGGTTGACCTCATATTCAAGATGGCGCTGTTTGACAGCGATAAATGATAGACATATGATCAAGAACGATAGATTTAAGACTTCCTCCGTGCCTGAGGTGGATTTTTCATCAGCGCGAGAGATGCAGAGATACTTGCGTGAGCCTGAACAGATGTATGTCGGCGCTCCCGGCAAACACGGATATTTGCGTCTCGGCTTCGAGTTGGATTCTGACGGGAAAAGTATCTTGCGCGACATTGACCGTCGTGTGCCATTAATTGCCCAACAAGAGTTATATTTTGATGAAGAAATGCCTCAGATGCCATGTCTGTATATTCTGTCGTCAGGTGGTCCGAATGTTGACGGAGACCGTTATCAGCAAGACATCACGGTTAGGAAAAATGCGTTTGCATGGATTTCAACCGGAGCTGCAACCAAGCTTGCTGAAATGAGATATAATTATTCAGGAATGATTCAGAATATTGTTCTGGAGGAAGGTGCATATCTTGAATTCATGCCCGAACCTATTTATCCTTGTCGGCACACACGTTTTATTTCCGACACCCGCATCTGTGTCGATTCCTCGGCAACGCTCTTTTATTCGGAGATTTACATGGGCGGGAGGAAATACTATAAAGAAGGTGAACTGTTTGAATACGACATACTTTCTGTTTGCAGCCATGGCGAGCGTCCAGACGGTGAACAGCTTTTCAGAGAGAAATTCGTGATCGATCCGAATGTAACTCCTGTGCGGCAATTAGGAATAATGGGCAGATTCGATGTCTTTGCCAACGTGATTGTCATGACTCCTAAGGAACATGCCGACAAGATATATGAATCCACAGAAGCCTTTATTGATCGCGACAAGATGATTGCCTGTGGCATCACGCATCTTCCAAATGAAGCAGGGCTGCTGTTCAAAGTATTGGGAATGGAACCCGGACCGGTAAAGAAGATTGTTCGTGATTTCTGCT
Organism: Muribaculaceae bacterium; assembly: GCA_052279865.1. Taxonomy (GTDB): domain Bacteria; phylum Bacteroidota; class Bacteroidia; order Bacteroidales; family Muribaculaceae; genus Lepagella. The sequence goes on along the minus strand of DAWBVG010000431.1, from coordinate 1,413 downwards.
CGCGCGTGCGCCAGCAAGTAAAGGGTCATCCCGTTCCTCCCGAATTTCCCTGGAGGTGACGGCATACGGGGCACCAAGGTACCTTCACTCAACCGGCTTCGCCGAAAATAAAAACCACGCTTTGCAGAGCAATCTCAAAAGCGTGGTTTTATTTAATAAATTAATCTTAATAAAATTCATCTTCGTTGTCGCGAGGCTGCAGTTGCAAGCAACAGCAGCTACGGTCTGAGGCTTCGTTCGATACAAAATTTTTAGGCGTGCCAATTCTTACTTTTTACCTGTTTCCTTTTATTTTTTATCTTATCGTCGGGCAGAAACCGACGATAAATATTAAATCGTGTTAAATATGGTTGGAGGAGAGGAAAGTCATGGGTAAATTCAGCTATATTTGCAAAATGATGTTTAAAGGTTATGGACAGGATGAGTGAGAGTAAAACTCGAAGAGTGCAGTCTATTGGCATGGCTTTTATTTTATGCTGTGTGTCGGCTGAGACAGCGGGAGGCACGGTGATTGTAGATGCAGTTACCGGAGATCCTTTGCCGAAGGCATCTGTATTCGACAAAAAAGGTAATCTGATTGGAATCTGTTCCGATGTGGGTGAACTTCCGTATGTGGCTCGTTCTTCTTATCCCATTTCAATCCGATATATGGGATATGCAACATCCACAGTCGATAAGCCAGGGCAGGATAAAGTCTTTCTGAAAGAAATGGCTTATGACCTTCCGGAAATGACTGTTAATTCTAAAGATCATCAGGTGCTCCATCTCACGGGGTACGTGCGCGAATATTCAACTCTTTCAACATATACAGATACTGTGCTTCTTTTTCGCGAGAAGACAGTTGATTTCATGATTCCTTCTAAAAAAGTCAAGAATTACAAGGGGTGGCTTTTGCCTCGGGTATTGGCTTCGAGGTCATATTATCATATCACTAACTCTGATGGTCTTGATAGTGTCAGTAATCATTACAGAGAACATTTCTCGTGGTCTGATTGGGTAGGGTTGTTTGCCAATACGGTAGTACCTTCGGATATTCGTGATAAGAATGTTGCCACTCATACTGATTATGGGAAATACAGCCCATCCACAATCTGGCATAAGGTTAATGACATTATAACTCTTGATGTTGACGTGCTTTCCGATAAGAATAACCGGAAATGGGTGCCGGCGTTTACCGATTTTGTGGCAACACGTGTTGATTGCAACCGACTTACTCTTAAATATCGGTTTGCAGGTGTCGATAGTCATGAGGTATTTGCTGACAATATAACGGGCTTATCATTCAACATAGAATCTAATGGCAGGGGGCGCAATCTGAAACGAACTCTACAGACCGATGATCCAATTTATGTGAATACATATGCAGAACTCTACATAACGGACAGGGAATATATGTCAGTTTCAAGAGCTCAT
>DAWBVG010000430.1:0-6546 GCA_052279865.1 Muribaculaceae bacterium | reverse complement strand
CCAATGCCCTCATTAACTTTAAGAGATGAGAGTTTATTGTATTGTAGATAAATACTTGCTTTATTATCCTTATCTTTGTTCTTAATAGAAAGAGCATCAACCGATGTCAGGTCATTATATGACAGGCTAAGGTATGTCAGGTCCGTATTCTGGCTAAGATCTATGGATGTCAGCCCATTACCCATTGCGCGAACTTCCTTAATAGTCGGGATCTTAGTGAAATCAAGTGCGTATCCGACATAATTGATATAAAGTATGTCCAATTTAGGTAATTTCGAGAATTCTATAGAAGAAGTGAATGAATTCTCTCCATATTTCTTGACTCCATTCTGACCCTCGTTACCTAAATTAAGCTCTACTAATTCAGGAAGGTCATGATCAAACGCTGTCAATTTATTCGATCTTAAATCCAACTTCGTAAGTTTCTTATTGGCTGACAAATCGAGTGCAGTCAAAAGGTTCTCTTTAAGATTGAGTTCTTGTAGATTTACAAGAGCGGACAGATCGATATTAGTAATCATTGAGCCACGCTCTTTTCCTGTTGTCCAATCATGAGAGCCACTGCATTCAAACAGGGTCACGATTTCAGGATTACCATAAATTCTGACAATTGGACCTACAGACTTACCTGAGAAAGATGAATTGTCTTTTGTCAGTGTTACATGAGCTGGTTCGCCATTACCCCAATCAACATACACATCTTCCTCCACTGAAGACGAAGTGCCCATGCTGATACTCATCTCCCTGTCAGGATCCATCTCAGCAGTTTGAACCGCCATAACGACAATAGGCTTTTGAAGAAGGGCACCCATAGAAGTGACCGTGCTGGTAGTCATAGTCAAGTTGGGGAATACGCTATTGGTAATCTCGCAATAGATATTCTCCATATCTTTTTTGAAAGTAAAGACACCATCAGCTACATCATAATCGGAAGCCGGGATTTCATTCTCACCCTGCATCCATTTGAAAGTAGACACCGTGTCACCAACTTTTGCCAAAGCTGAAAAATCAACCTTATTATCGGCCGTCATAGGTGTCTTCACTATTGCCTGAGGAGAATACACATAGAAGTTAGCATTTTTTGTTATGCCAGGAAGAGGAAGAGTTGCAAACGTAAAGAGATTGTTCTGAAGAGAAACACGTGTCATTTTCGTGCTTACAATCTCAGGTAGTTTAATCTCGGTCAGTTTATTATTTTGCACATTGATTGTTGCACCTGCTGCAACCATATGCGACAAATCAAGTGTTGTAAACCCATTCCATTGCCCATTGAAAGTTTTGAGCTTGGTCATATGAGTTACATCAATTTCATCCTGCTCGCAACCATTCATTTCCAAGGTAGTAAGTTCTTTGTTCTTGGACAAATCGAAAGTTCCGAACCATCCAAGATACGTATTACCGCTCACCTTAAGGGATGAAAGGGCTGGAAGACTTCCCCAATCTGCTCTTAGAACCTGATTATTACCGGCTCCAGCCGCCAGTTTTCCAATTTTTGTATCAAAAGTATTGCTAACATCCACTGTTACAAGGACAGCATTATTCCCGAAGGTTAACGATGACAACTGGTTGTTAGATACATTAAGATACTCCAACAATTCATTTTTCGAGACATCAAGCGAAGAAATGTCATTAGTGCTTAATTCAAGACGCTTCAAACCTGTAAGGCTGCTTACGTCCAATGACTTGATTTTAGCATCTGCACCGGAGCTTTGAGCCCAGCTTAGATCAAGAGCATTAATTGTTGCAGCATTTGATCCATAAACCGTAATGGTCGCGCCTGCAATTGCGCCACTAACCGGAGAATAAGTCCATGTATCATCATAATTTGCAGTGCTCGTAGGGGCAGATAATGTACCATCACCCCAATCTACAACCACCGACTGAGAGTCAGAAGATGAAATGCCCAGAGAGACAGGACTCTCTATGGCAGAGCGACTCACTGTAAAGGAAAATAGCTTAACATTTTCCGCGTTCTGTGCAAAAGCATTGAGCGATAAACCCATAGCTGCTGCCAGCAACGAATAAGTAAAGAATTTCGCCATAAGTTATTTATTATATTAGTGGAATTAAAATGCTGTATCTCATCGCTTTAATTTGATTCATAGGGAATGCGGCTGCTCACGCAAATCCAAACCAATATCTTTCAGTCGCCAAAGATATGAAAAACATCGGAGATTGCAAACTTTTCATCCTATATTTTTTGGATATTTATGCAAAATGGATAAAACCCGTATAATTAGTGAATTATTCCATGTTTCTCGGGCTGCGATCGAGAAAAAGACAACAAGTGCCTTTCCATTGCCTCGAGGCTGCAGTTGCGAGCAACAGCAGCTACGACTTGCCTCTCACATTAGAGTCATGCCAATTCTCCTTTACCCTGTTACCTTTTTCCTTTAACCTTTTTATCGGGTAGCACACGATAAAAGATGAGGGTTGCCATTATCGAGGCAACGGCAAGCGCCACATCAAAACTATAGTAAACACCGATGTTTCCTTTTTGCAGCACTTCCGCGAAAAGCAACAACACCGGAATGCCAACAAAGACATAAGAGCACAAGGAAATCCACAGCAATGGCTGCACATGGGATGTGCCTCGGATAGCATTTACATACGTTAGCTGGGTGGCGTCCATGTATTGGTATATTACGAGGGGCAATATCAAGGTCAGAGCTGATGCCGTCACAGCCGCATCGGGAGTGAAGCAATGAATGAGCCATTCCCCTCCGAAAATGAAAATTAGCGATGCAACCGTGGCGAGCACGAGATTAAGATGCAATCCAGCCAAGGTGATGCGCCTTACTCCTTTCAGATCAGAAACTCCCATATAATTGGCAACGCGGATAGAGGTGGCTGTTCCAAAGCTTATAAAGGTCATGAAACCGAGCTGAGCCATAGTGTTTACTACCTGATATGCCGCCAGCTGAATCTTGCCAAACCAGCCACTCACCACTGCTCCGAAACTCCACAGGGAACATTCCACCCCACTCTGTATCATAACGGGATAAGATGTAACCCACACTTTATGTCTCACTTCTCCGAGTCCCTCCTTTATTTTGAATCCAATAGCATAAGAGCTATAACGCCGACGATGGAAAAACACAAGCACAATGGCTGTCGCCGCAGCATATCTTGCCACCAGCGTGCTCAGTCCGGCTCCGACAAGACCAAGTTCAGGACATCCGGCATGTCCAAAAATCAGAAGGTAATTACCACATATATTGAGCACATTGGAACCAAGAATCATCCACATAGGCATTGCCGTGTCATTGAATCCATTGCAAGTCTGTTGAAATGAATTGAATACTGCCATTGGAAGCATTGTGGTGAGGACAATGAGATAATACTGTCGGATAAGAGACAGCAGTTCTTCTGGCTGACCGAATCTGTCGATAAAGAAAAACAATATTCCCATTATCACCGTCAAAGCAAAAGATACCACAAGATTGATCTGAACTCCGCCATGAAGCGTGTGTCCTACCTCTTTCGTCTCCCCTTTTCCGAACAATGCACCGACAAGAGGAGTAAGCCCCTGGGCAAATCCCATCTGCATGACAATAGGAATCACAAAAAGAGAATTGACAAAGGCTGCAGCTGCCAGTTCATCTACTCCGTAAGCACCGACCATCATCGTGTCAGCAAAGCTGACAACTATGATTCCGACCTGCGTCACAAGAACAGGCAAGCCCAATCTGAACAGATTTTTATATTCTTCTTTATATTTGTTTCTCATATATCTTAATTTTGTCTTAACAATTTTTACAGTGCAAAATTACTAAATTAAACAAAATGACGTTAAATTTGTAGTTTAAATAAAGATGTCAACTTTCGCAAGAGTGAAGTTGAAGCTTCCAAGATTTAAACTATTTAGATTTCACCAGTGAGCTATATGATGCTATTCAAGAAGATAACATTTTGTGGTTCCGCCATATGTATGGCAATAGGAGCTTTTTCGGCAAGTGCTGAGGTTTATACTCTCGACTCATGCCGGAACATGGCTGTGCATAACAATAAAACCATTCGTATGGCGGAAGAAGGCATCAAAGGTGCGGGATATGACCGCAAAGCTGCAAAAGCTTTGTATCTCCCAGGAATTGATTTTGCCGGAACATATTTCTACAACCAGCGCACAATCAATCTCCTTGCCGAGGATGCAAAACTCCCGACAATGAGTTTTGATCCTTCCACCCAGAGTTTTAAATATAATATTCTCACCACCCCCGACGGCACTCCAATCAAAGACCCCGCTTCGGGCGGATATATTCCAACAGAAGTAGCGGTTATTCCCAAGGAGGCTATGAGTTTCGATACCCACAATGTGTTTGCCGGGGCTTTCACCTTGACGCAACCGGTGTTTATGGGTGGACAGATCAAGGCTCTCAACGAGATTACCAAATATGCCGAACAGCTTGCCACGGCAGCCCGCAACAGCGTAGTGCAAGATGTTGTATACGCTGTGGATCAAGCTTATTGGACTGTGGTATCCCTTAAATCTAAACAGAAACTTGCTGACAGTTTCGTCACACTTGTTGACACTCTGCGCTATAGTGTCAACGCCATGCTTGAAGAAGGGGTGGCGACACGCGCCGATCTCTTGATGGTTGAGGTAAAACTGAACGAGGCAAAAATAATGCGGACAAAGCTCGACAACGGACTGACTCTCGCCCGCATGGCGCTGGCACAGGTATGCGGTCTGCCGGTGCAATCCCAGATGACGCTTGCCGACGAGGATTTCAAGAGTGGTCTTACAGCCATGCCGGATCCGGTCTATAATATGCAGGATGTCTATTCCCGCAGGCAGGATCTTGAAGTTATTCGCCAGGGAATATCGGTGCTCTCGCAGCGCGAAAAACTGGCGATGGGTCAGATGCTCCCGAAGATCGCAATCGTAGGAGCCTATGAATTCTCCAATCCTAACTTGAACGATGGATTCAGAAAACGATTCGGAGGTGGTTTCAGCGTTGGAGCCACTATTGCAATCCCCATCTGGCACTGGGGTGGAAACTATAACCACTATCGCGCCACAAAATCTGCAACGAATGCTCAGCGTCTTATGCTCGAAGATCTTGAAGAAAAGGTTGATCTTCAGGTTCAACAGGCAAAATTCAGTTTCCAGGAGGCATTCAAAACCTATGACATGACCAAAGCCAACATGAGCAGCGCGGAGGAAAACCTGCGCTCGGCACAAATAGGATTCAAAGAAGGCGTAATGACAACCAACGATGTTATTGCAGCTCAGACAGCATGGCTTCAGGCAAACTCCGAGAAAATAGATGCCGAGATCGGAATCCACCTTTGCGAGGTATACCTTGACAAAGTGATAGGAAAGTTGGATTATTAATTAGGTGTTAGGCGTTAGGCATTAGGTATTAGGTCAATTCGTCGAAGCTTTCTAAAGCCTAAAACCTAAAACCTCATTAAACATAAAACATTACACATTAAACATTACATAAAGTGATGGCAACAAATAATACACAACCCGTAGGAGCGGTTGATCCGTCGGAAGTTTCAAAGAAAGACAAATCGCTGATGCTGACAATTGTAGTAATTGTCATCATAATGGCTATCCTTGCCATTGTCGGTTTCCTTTGCATCAAACCCGGACCTGACACGGTTCAAGGACAAGGAGAAGCCACAGAAATACGCATCTCCGGCAAACTACCCGGGCGCGTTGCAGAAATATTTGTAGAGGAAGGGCAGGCAGTCAAAGCCGGCGACACTCTGGTGCGAATAACATCTTCTCTGGTGGAAGCAAAAATGGATCAGGCAAAGGCGAGGGAAAGCGCAGCGCAGGCTGCCAACGCCAAGGTTGATGCGGGAACGCGTCCACAGATAATCGCCGGTGCGCGCGATCTCTGGCAGCAGGCACAGGCAGCAGCAGGAATAACGAAAAAGACATACGACCGCATGCAAAACCTTTTTGCAAAAGGGGTCATAAGCGAACAAAAACGTGATGAGGCAAAAGCCGCTTATGAAGCTGCCAAAGCGGGTGAAGCAGCCGCCAAAAGCCAGTATGAACTTGCTCTTTCGGGTGCTCAGAGTGAAGACAAACAGGCTTCTTCGGCAATGGTGACCGTCGCACAAGGTGGAGTCAAGGAAGTGAATGCCCTGCTCGAAGATCAATACCTAACCGCTCCTTACGACGGCGAGATAACAGTGATATATCCTCATGTCAGCGAACTCATAGCTACCGGAGCTCCAGTGATGACTCTCCAGAAGAATGATCATTGGGCTGTGTTCAACGTGCGTGAAACACTTCTCAAAGACATAAAATTAGGTTCGATACTGAAAGTGAAAATCCCTGCGCTCGACAAGGAAGTGGAGATGAAGGTGTTCTATATCAAAGATCTTGGGACATATGCCAACTGGCAGGCAACCAAAGCCACCGGTGATTATGATGCACGAACATTCCAGATCAAATGCCGCCCCGAAAAACCGATAGATAACTTCCGCCCCGGCATGTCAGTGCTTTATGAGGGAGTTGTGGAGAAGTAAGAAGTAAGAAGTAAGAAGTAAGAAGTAAGAAGTAAGAAGTAAGAAGTAAGAAGT
>DAWBVG010000429.1:0-2102 GCA_052279865.1 Muribaculaceae bacterium | reverse complement strand
CTTTGAAAAGACGCCGGAATGCCTCCGCATGAAATTTCATTGAATCGTAGATCACCCCGTCCATGTCGATCAGGGCAGCCTTTTTACCTTTTAATATATCGTTCATACCTAACTAACGGAGCGATTCGGCAAAAGTGTATATTTTAGGCTTTAGGTTTTAGGCTTTAGGCATTAGGTTTTTTCTTCGCAACAAATTTCTAAAGCCTAAAGCCTAACTCCTCCGCCTCTCTACCAACACGCGAGGGAGCGAGTTACGCGACGTTGCTGTGGAAGGCGGTTGGTCGTGCCGAAGGGTATCGGGCGCGAAGGGATGTCGAGTTCGTGGTAGATGATGTGAAGTCCGATGGCGCGGGTCATCAGCAGGTCATCGTGACAACCGGCTATCGCTCCATAGCTTCCGTTCTGTCTCCGTTCGTAACTGAGATATTCGTCAAGACAAGCCTGATCGCGTTCGATATACAATCCTTCGCGGATCACCTTTACCAAGGTGGCGATTATCATCGGTTTTGTTGCAATGTTGGTGTGGAAACCATAGCGTGCCGGCATCCCTCTGATCACTGCTTCTTCACTCCGAGGACGGGCGTAGAGATTGGGATAAGAGTCCCTGAGCCGGTTGAGGATGAAAGATGACTGGTCACCATCAGTGTCGCGGTCGCGATCGTGGGTTTCGAGAGTGTTGCTTTCGATAACCAGCAACGCATCGTGATAATATCTCGAAGCATTGGCAGCGCGCTCCGTGAGAAGGTCGAAATCGGTATGTCCTCGCCATTGCGCCACAACCTCCGGCAGTTCGCCGAAGGCTAACGGCAGCCTGTCGAAAATTCCGATCACACTCCAGTCTGCCTTTACCGAGCGACCTCCCACATCTACTACCGTAACATATCTGCTTTCCATATTTCCTCCGTTTTCATCGGGGAATTTCCATATTTTCCATCCGCCCGAAGATAGCGGTATATAACCATTGTCATCGATTTCTCCGGCATGAGGCGCACTCTTGCATCCCGCTCGCAAAGCCTCTACCTTGTATTTGTCAAAAACACGAGCTCCTGAATGCACAAATGCCTCTACATCATCGCTTGGATATTCGGCAGCCATCAGACCATGTTCGGAATATTTCGATCTCTCGGTAATATACCAGTTTATGGCTTCAAGAGTTGCTCCCTGCTCCCAAAGCCACCATAGATACGCTCCCGATTGCGCTCTTTCCGATTGCGCCGCTTCATTCCCTTTTCCCTCATCCAGTTTTACGGCAAACTCTCTCCTTTCTTCCGGTGAGGAAAAAGGGAGGGAATAGAGGTCAATGTCGAACCAGGAGATGAATAGCGATTCGAATTGCGATATGCCTCGCTTCGCGGCTTCATATTCGCGGTGAAAGAAGTTTCCCGTGCCGTTGGCTGTCGACTCGTATACGATCATGGTCATGGGATTATAGAGCACTCCCGAGCAGGCTGAACGGAGAATGTCTTCAGGCGATTTTCCGTCAGTTTTCTTCCATATGCCCACCTCCGAACAATGCACCAGATTATAATCGCCGCCACGGCATGAATCGGGACGTTCCGCAGTACCTATCTTTATCTTGCAATTGCGCGCCGGCACACGGAATATTGCTCCCGAACGCCCAACGCGCTCCATTTTCTTGCTCCTCTTCCCTTTCCCGTTCTTTCTCTCCTCCTTTCTCTCCTCCGGCTCAGTGTCAAGCATCTTGTCGGGATAGGACGCAATCATCCTGTCGAACATATCCTTGATCTCGTCGGAACCGACCCCCTGATGCGCGATGATGAGAGAATTGAGGCTTGTTTCATGAATAAGCTGGAGCCACGCCATATATAATTGCGAACAGGTTGATCCGCCCCATTGTCTCGCCTTCAACAAGATAAGACGTATCGGTTTTCCGGAGAGACGAATCTTCTCCAGACGTTCCACAAATTTGCGTTGCGGACGGTTGAGAATGAAGGGGACGTCATCGCCCCCTCCTTTTCTCTTGATATAGACATATTTTGCCGCCCAATAAGGAAAATCATGCAGACTTCTCAGTCGTTCATAATTGGCAGAAGTGAGACCTAACCCTTTCATTGACATGGGTAGACAGACTTTCTCGCCGT
>DAWBVG010000428.1:0-9738 GCA_052279865.1 Muribaculaceae bacterium | reverse complement strand
CTTTATAACAAAGTTTACAAAGCTGAAGAGGGAGATATCTTTTGCGACACGTTCAATGGAATGTGCTGTCTGTACACGTTGACGCCAGGATTGCCGGCATTTCTGCGCCGCACTATTTCCGGCGCCAGGGTGTGGTGTCATCTGTCGGTGCTTGCACGCCGATTTATGAGCCGAGGCAGCGAGATGCCGCGTGTGTATGCCGACATTCGAGAAGGTGAGGTGGATTTTGTGGCTCTTGACGACCGCAGGATGCTTATGTCTTCTACGCAGAAATGGCATGACAAAATGGATATAGCCTATCATGTGTTCAACATTATGGATGTCTATGGACTTGATCCGAAGAACACACAGGTGTCGCTGTCGGGAGAACGAGATGTGAAACAGTCGTTGGTCAAGACCTTGCGTGAGCAGATTTCTTATGTCATGCTTACGATGATGCCGTCTGCCGTTTCGAAAACAGAGATGCCTATAACAGCTGCAATTGCACTTTCAAGATGAGAATAATCAGAGGAAAATACGGGAGAAGAAGGTTTGATGTGCCGAAGAATATTACGGCGCGTCCAACTACCGATTTTGCGCGTGAGAATCTTTTCAATGTGCTGGAAAATATGACTGATCTTGATGGGCTCGCAGCTCTTGATCTATTTGCCGGCACAGGAGCCATAAGCTGGGAATTTGTGTCGCGTGGTTGCGCACAGGTCACTGCTGTTGAGCAGGCTCCGACTCAGGCGGGTTTTATCCGTTCTGTAAAAGAGAAACTTGGCGACACATCGCTGAAACTTATCAGAGGCGATGTGTTTCGCTTTATCGAAAGAGCTAAAGATAAATACGATATAATTTTTGCGGATCCACCTTATGATCATCCCCGTTTTGCAGAGATTCCTGGTCTGATCTTGAATTCAGGAATGCTGAAAGAGGGAACGATCGTAGTTGTGGAGCATAACAAGAATCATGATTTTTCATCGCTTCCCGGTTTCAGCCGTCATTTAGTGTACGGAAGCGTGAATTTTTCAATTTTTGTAAATTAAGTTGTTTAAACAACTTCAATGAATAAAATCGAGCACACTTTATTATGGAAAATATAAAACTGGATAGAATTGAGGATGCTATAGAAGATTTCCGGAATGGCAAGTTTGTGATGGTAGTCGATGATGAAGATCGCGAAAATGAGGGCGATCTGATTATCGCAGCAGAGAAGATAACCCCCGAAGATGTGAATTTCATGCTAAAGAATGCACGCGGAGTTCTCTGCGTGCCTATGACGCTGGCGCGTTGCAAAGAGCTTGAGCTTGCACCGCAGGTTGAAGACAACACTTCAATGCTCGGCACTCCGTTTACAGTCACGGTAGATAAACTGGAGGGCTGCAGCACGGGTGTATCAATAGAGGATCGTTGTGCAACTATCCGCGCCCTTGCAGATCCTGCCTCGTTGCCCGAGACATTCGGTCGTCCGGGTCATATCAATCCTCTCTATGCCCAAGATCGTGGAGTGTTGCAACGCACGGGACATACGGAGGCTGGCGTTGACCTCGCACGTCTTGCCGGACTTGAACCTGTTGCGGCTTTGATGGAGATAATGAGCGATGACGGGTCGATGGCTCGTCTCCCCGAACTTCGTAAACGTGCCGATGAATGGGGTATAAAGCTTATCAGCATTCGAGACCTGGTGGCTTATCGCCTGCAGAATGATTCTCTCGTGGAGCAGGGTGAAGAGGTAAAAATGCCTACAGCTTACGGAGATTTTCGTCTGATACCTTTCCGTCAGAAAGACAACGGACTTGAGCATGTTGCCCTTATCAAGGGGGATGTGAGCGATGGTGAGCCGGTGCTTGTAAGAGTGCATTCTTCATGTATGACGGGTGATATATTTGCTTCGAAACGTTGTGAATGCGGCGAACAGCTTCATCTCGCAATGCAGCTGATTGAGAAAGAGGGAAGGGGTGCCGTAATATACCTTAATCAGGAAGGTCGTGGCATCGGACTTATGGATAAGATACGTGCCTATAAACTTCAGGAAAATGGTCTTGACACTGTTGATGCAAACCTGCATCTCGGGCATAAGGCAGATGAGCGTGATTATGGCGTTGGAGCAAATATACTCCATGCGCTCGGCATAAAAAAGATGCGTCTGATGACCAACAATCCTATGAAAAGAGTAGGTCTTGAAGGGTATGGTCTTGAGATTACGGAGAATGTCCCTTTAGAGGTTGCCCCGAATGAGTATAACTCAAGATACATGCATACCAAGAAGGAGAGAATGGGACACGTCCTGAGTAAGTTATAGGGAAAAGGGTAAAGGTAATAGGGAAAAGGTAGTAAAGGCAATAAGAGATGAAGAAAAGATATATCGCTTTGATGATGGCGGCTGCGCTGATGGATGGGAGTGCTGTCGGAGCAAAGAAGGTGCTTGACCATACCTCTTTCGATGATTGGAAGGGGGTGAGAAACACCGGCATTAGCAATAACGGAGAATGGGCGGCATATTCCGTGGATCCTCAGGAGGGCGACGGGGTGCTGTTCTTTTACAATACCCGCACGGGAAAGAAAGTGGAGATAGCCCGTGGCTATCAGGCTTCCTTTACGGCTGATGGGAAGTGGGGTCTCGCTCTTGTGAAAGCCGAATATGCCAAGACGCGCAAAGCGAAAATCGATAAAAAGAAAGATCTTGATCTCCCTCAGGATTCTCTTGCAATAGTGAATCTTTCCACTATGAAGGTGGAGAAGATCGGAAATGTACTATCTTATAAGGTAGGAAAGAAAGGTGGCGACTGGGTGGCTTATTCCTCATGCGACACAACCTATCTCTCTCCGAAGCTGATGAAGGATAAAGATGCAGCCAAGCCATTGGTGATCCGCCATCTTCCGAGCGGTGTGCAGAAGGTAACCAAATGGGTTGACACCTATACTTTCGACAGAAACGGCTTGCGTCTTGCCTTGAGCACTAAAAAGAATGCTAAGGATTCTCTCTCTGCCAATGGTATAGGTCTGATATCTTTACCCGACACATCATATGTGATTCTCGACAGGGAGAAGAAGTTTTACGGCACTCCTGTCTTTGATCATGAGGGGAAGCAGCTGGCATATATTGCAAGCAACGACAGCTCAAAGAGCGGCACAAAGCGCACGACGCTATACTGGTCGCGACTTGATGACACGATGAAGACTCCTGTTGAGGTCAAGAGTCTTTTCGTAACATCAAAAGGTGATACGCTGCTCCCTAACCAATATACCAAACCGGAGTTTTCTCACAACGGCAGGCGATTGATTTCGGGTGTTGCACCGATAATTGCCCCGGATGACACCACTATAGTTGATTTTGAGAACCCCGCGCTTGATATATGGCGTTGGGATGCTCCGATGACTCCCCCTCAGGAGCTCAAGAATGTTAAATCTGCAAAGGAAAAAACATATCCTGTTATCATTGAACTTTCAGACATGAGCCAGCGTCTTGTTGACTCGGCTCCGTTGGCACGCGTATCGGCTCCCAACAGATGGGATGGCGATTGGGCATTGGTGAAGGATCCGACAGAAAACGCGGTTGAAGGACAGTGGAATTATTTTGCCCCTGTTGATATCGCCATTGTAAACGTCAAGACGGGAGAGCGCAGACAGTTGGGGAAAGTGCCGGCTGGAGAGGCTTTATTGTCGCCCGATGATAAATACGTGATATGGTTTGATAATAAAAACTATTATTCATACAATATCGCGACCGGTGACACTGTGAACATATCAGCCGATATGCCCGAACTTATCTGGAATGATGAGGATGACCATCCGATGCCGGCTGAGGCATGGGGGTTGGCTTGCTGGGCTGAGAATGATGATGCGTTACTGATTTATGATAAATTTGATATCTGGGCGCTTGATCCAAAAGGGGTTAAGAAACCGGAATGCATTACTGCCGGTGAAGGACGCAAGCGCAATATCCGTTTCCGCTATAAGCAGACCGATCCGGAAGAGAGGTTTGTTAAGCGCGGAAGCCAGATGCTTCTGGATGTGTTTGACTTTACGGATAAATACAACGGATTGGCTACAGCGACATACGGTAAATCGCAGAAACCCGCGGTGGCTGTGCTCGACGGGCATGCCTACACCCAGGTGCGAAAGGCTCTCGATAAAAACGTATATACATGGCAACGCGCCAATTTCTCGGAATCTCCTGATATCTGGCTTTGCACGAGCAATGATTTCGCAAAGGCACGTCGTCTGACAGATGCCAATCCGCAGATGAAGGATTATAACTGGGGCACCGCTCAGCTCGTGAAATGGAGAGCTTATGACGGCAAGGAATCGGAAGGGGTGCTCTATGTGCCTGAAAATCTTGATCCGAACAAGAAATATCCGATGCTTTGCGTATTCTACGAGACAGGAAGTGAAGACCTTTATCGTCATTATACAATGGAGCCTTCATGGAGTTGGGTGAACTATCCATTCTATGTTAGTCGCGGATATGTCATATTCGTTCCGGATATCCACTACACTCCCGGCATTCCAGGAGAGAGCTGCTATAATTACGTATGCTCCGGAGCAGAGGAGATGTGTCGCCGCTATCCCTGGATTGACAAGGATCGTATTGGTATAGACGGACAAAGCTGGGGTGGGTACCAGACTGCCTATCTTGTTACGCGCACCAATATGTTTGCATGCGCCGGATCAGGAGCTCCTGTTGCCAACATGACTTCTGCATTCGGAGGAATCCGCTGGGAATCGGGAGACTCTCGTCAGGCACAGTATGAGCAGGGACAGAGCCGTATCGGCAGGAATCTTTGGGAAGCACCCGAACTCTATATCCAGAATTCGCCTCTTTTCCATGCCAACAGGGTGAACACTCCGTTGTTGATAATGCATAACGATCAGGATGGTGCAGTGCCATGGTATCAAGGAATCGAGATGTTCATGGCTCTCCGACGTCTACAGAAACCGGTGTGGATGCTGCAGTATAACGGGGAGGCACACAATATCCGCGCCCGTAAGAACAGAAAAGATATAACGGTGCGTCTCCAGCAATTTTTCGATCATTATCTCAAAGGAGATCCCATGCCTAAATGGATGAAAGAGGGTATTCCGGCTGTTAGGAAAGGACAGGAATTGGGATACTGATTGGGAAAGTAAGAAATAATAAGTAATAAGTAATAAGTAAGAAGGGAGAAGAGGAGAGATTGGGGGTAACAGATAAAATGTATAGGAAGTGAAGATAATTAAAGTAATAAAAGGTATATTATTAGGGGCGTCTGTCGTAGCGACCGGTTTTTCGGTGCAAGCACAGCGTTTTCATTGTGAGGCAGATACCACCCGGGCTATGGAAATAATTCGTGAGTTTTATAATCCCGGTGGAGATCCGGCTAAGATTTGCGGTCCGATTGCTTTAAAGTTTGTTGGTGTGCCTTATGTCCCGATAAACAAAGAGGATACTCTCGGAGTTGCGGAAATACGTCTTGACGGATTTGATGAATTCGCATTTGTCAACATGGTGGCGGCTCTTGCAAAAACCGCAACTTCTCCCGGTTATGCACGTCCAAAAGATTTGGAAATCATTCTGGAGAAACTCACTTTCCGCCGAGGAGAGGCAAATGGTTTTCCAACGCGAATGATGTATGGTGGAGATTGGATTGTGGATAATCATTCGAGAGGGAATGTGAAGGAACTTACTGAAGATTATTCCCAGCATTTCAAAACAAAATCTCTTGACTGGGTGTGTAGAAACAAGAATGAATTTGCGGCTCTTAAGGATTCTGCTACATATGAGAGGCAGAGAATGGTGGAATTCGGATATAGAACCTTCAAGATCCCCCACATGAAACGCGAGAGCAGCGACTGGAAGCAGGTGAATCCTGAGATTCAGGACGGAGATTTGATCATGCTTCTTACGCCTCAGCCCGACCGGGATGTTTGGGAAATGGGGTATGTGGTAAGACGTGACGACGGACTTCATTTCATACATGCCTCTGAACGGGATGGAAAGGTGGTGGAGGAATCCGAGCCATTTGGGAGATATATAAAGCGACATGCCAAAGAGGTGTATGGATGGAGATGGCTTAGAATATTATGATAAAATTTGTAAATGCAAAGATCAATATAGGTTTGCAGATCGTGAGACGGCGTGAAGACGGTTATCATGATCTGCAAACCGTGTTTTATCCCATTGGGTTATATGCGGGAACGCCGGGAAATCCGGATGCGTTTTGTGACATTCTTGAGATAATTCCAGCTGTCGTAAACGGTGTGGAGTTTGAATTCACCGGAAGAAAAGTTGATTGCCCGGTAGATAAGAATCTTGTGTGCCGTGCCGCCCGTCTGTTTTGGGATGCAAAAGGTGAGGATCTGCAGCGTTGTGTTGGATCAAATGGATTGAGGATCTGTCTCGACAAGCATCTCCCTGACGGGGCAGGAATGGGAGGAGGGAGCGCCGATGCATCGTTTACAATTACTGCTCTGAATTCTTTGCTTGAAGAAGAAAGCAGAATGACGGATGAAGAGATGGCGGCGATGGCTTTACGGCTCGGTGCAGATTGTCCTTTCTTTGTTTATAATCGTCCAATGTATGGGGAAGGAGTTGGGGAGAGACTCTCGGATATTCCTCTTGATCTTTCAGGATATTGGTTTCTGGTTGTGAAACCGAGAGTATATGTCTCTACAAAAGATGCATTCGCAGGAATAACCCCCAAAAAAGGAGATATAGACTTATGTAGGTTGGCTGAAATTCCTATCGATGAATGGCAAGGGATTGTTAAGAATGATTTTGAGGATTCTATTTTTCCAAAGTTTCCTGAACTACGGGAAATCAAGGAACTATTGTTGGCACGCGGCGCCGTGTATGCATCGATGAGCGGAAGTGGCAGCTCGATATATGGTATTTTCAGGAATCTTTCCGAGGCGGAGAATGCGAAGTCTCAATTTGTTAAAGAAGCAACTAACGAGGGGATTTATTTGTTAGAAGGGTAAATGGGGCGAAATGGGGCGAAATGGGGATGAATGGGGCTATATAGGGCGAAATGGGATGAGGTTGGAGAATTTAACAAATTTTGGCTTATTATTTGAAGGTATATGAGAAAGAATAATAGAAAATATCATAAAAGATATCACGACAGAAAGGATAACAATATGAATGATAAGAATATTAACTCTGAGGAGAAGAACACTAATCAGGAGACGATGCCAGAGGATGCAGTGATCCTGGATGATGTAAATCCTACAGTTGCCGAAAATGAAGAGGCTGAGCAGGAAGTCGCCGAAGGAATTGATTCTTTGGCAGCCGAGAATGAGAAGCTGAAGGAGGAAGTAGAGAAAGAGAAGAAGGAGTATCTTTTCCTTATGGCGGAATTCGATAATTTTCGTAAGCGCACTCTTAAGGAGAAATCAGAGTTGATCAAGAATGCGGCTGAATCTGCATTCAAGGGGTTGCTTCCTATTGTTGATGATTTTGAGCGTGCCATCAAGGCTTCCGAGAATTCGGATGACGCTTCTTCAATCAAGGAAGGAATGGAGCTTATCTATAAGAAGCTTAAGAAATATATGGAACAAAACGGCGTAAAGGAGATGGATCCGGAAGATCGCGAATTTGATGCCGACAAACATGAGGCTATTTCTGCAGTGCCCGTGCCTGATGAGGCGCTTAAAGGTAAGATCCTTGACACGGTGGAGAAAGGCTATACAATCAATGATAAGGTTCTGCGCCACGCCAAGGTGGTTGTAGGACAATAATGTTTTTAACAGCTTCTAAAGTATCATGGCTGAAAAGAGAGATTATTATGAAGTGCTCGGCGTTGCGAAGAACGCCACGGCAGAAGAAATAAAAAAGGCATATCGCAAGAAGGCTATTCAGTATCATCCAGACCGGAATCCCGGTGATAAGGAAGCTGAAGAGAAATTCAAGGAAGCTGCGGAGGCATATGATGTGCTCAGTGATGCCGACAAACGCGCACGGTATGACCAGTTTGGTCATTCCATGGGTCCGCAGGGCTTTGGCGGCGGCGCCGGAGGCTACGGTGGTTTTGGCGGCGGTTTTAGCGGTGGCTTCAGCATGGAAGATATCTTTGCGCAGTTCGGAGATATTTTCGGCGGTCGTTTCGGCGGCAGCGGTTTTGGAGGGGCAACCGGTGGTCGTCCCCGCCAGCATGTGAACAAAGGCACCGACCTGCGTATCACTGTGAAAGTTACACTTAAGGATATAATGAACGGTGTCGACAAGAAACTCAAGATTCCTAAACTCGTGGCTGATCCAGCATGTAAGGGTACAGGAGCTAAAGACGGCACAGCGTTTGGCACTTGTCCTCGGTGTCATGGCAGCGGTTATATCTCCACTGTGCAGCAGACCATCATGGGACCGATGGAGAGCCATTCAGTTTGCCCCGAATGTAATGGGGAGGGTAAAATCATTACCGAACAGTGTCCTCACTGTCATGGCGAAGGAGTTGAGAAGAAAGAGGAGATTGTCAGCTTCCATATCCCGGCAGGAGTGGAGAACGATATGGTGCTCACCATTCGCGGTCAGGGAAATGCCCCCCGTCATGGCGGAGTAAACGGAGATTTGCTCATCGTTATCCAGGAAGAGAAAGATCCGGAGCTCATTCGTGAAGGAAATGACTTGATATATAACCTGATGCTTGACTTCCCGACTGCTGCTCTCGGAGGCACGGCTGAAGTGCCTACAATCGAAGGAAGAGCCAGACTCAAGATTGCGCCCGGAACGCAACCCGGAAAGGTGCTTCGTCTTCGTGGAAAAGGTTTGCCCAAGATGAACAGCAACGTCAAGGGAGACTTGCTTGTGAATGTGATGGTTTATGTGCCTGAACAGCTCAGCGACACTGAGAAGGCAGCGATCGAAAGCCTGAAGGATGCACCGAACATTGTTCCCACAAAGTCAACTTCTCAGAGAATATTCTCGCGTCTAAGGCATATCTTCAACAAAGAGAATCGCGGCGAATAATCCAAATCTTAAGAAATGCTAAGAAAGAGGGAAGTTTTTGCTTCTCTCTTTTTTTTTATTTAATTTTGTTCACGTATTAGCATATACCATATGGCTTACACAGTGCCCATAGATGAGAAACAGCTTATCGAAGACCTTCAGAATCCCAAAACCGCTCAGAAGGCTTTCGACACACTTATGCGCACATATGGGGAGCAAGTCTACTGGCAGATTCGTAAGATGGTGTCAAGTCATGAAGATGCCAACGATTTGCTGCAAAACTGTTTCTTGAAAGCCTGGACAAATCTTCAAAATTTCCGTGGTGATGCAAAACTCTCTACCTGGCTTTATAAAATTGCAGTAAACGAAACCATCAATTTTCTCAACAAGGAGCGTCAGCGCAACAACCTGACGGAGGATGGTGACGATTCTTTTCTTCTTGCCAATATTGAGAGTGATGAATATTTCGATGGCGATCAACTGCAGAAAGATTTTCAGAAAGCTATAGCCACATTGCCTGAGAAGCAAAGGCTTGTATTCAACATGCGTTATTATGATGATATGAAATACGAGCAGATTTCAGAAATTCTTGGCACTTCTGTAGGTGCATTGAAAGCCTCTTACCACCATGCGGTGAAAAAGCTCACGGCATTGTTATCTTAACGCGAATGCGGCTGGTTTCGCAACCAGCCGCATTCAAGTGTTTTCCATAATACTTTTTCAAACTAACCTAACATCATGAAACGATTTTCTTTATATCTATAGAACATCATTGATTGGAAAAAGTTCAGAAAAAGTTAAGAAACTGTTTAAATTTATTACGAAAAAATTAT
>DAWBVG010000427.1:0-1398 GCA_052279865.1 Muribaculaceae bacterium | reverse complement strand
CAAGTCGTAGCTGCTGTTGCACATTAGATGCGCCAATTCCTCCTTGCACTTATTGTCTTTAACATTATTTAACTATGGGCAGTTGCGGAGGTTACGCGTCGAATATGGTGACATCAACTAATGTCACTAAAATACATTAAGTAACCGGGAAAAAGATTTCCCAGACCTTGTTATTTCACGGGGGAAGGGAGTGGACGTTTATAGCCGAAAATACATAATGTAAAATATACAATAACAACTAACCGACTTAACGTATCTTGTAAGATTTGTAATAATCTGTAAAACAGCAGTATCAGGCTATTGCAATTTTAAAATCAATTCTATAATTTTGCTGACAAATAACAAGAATCAATAAATATGCCATGAATCAGAAGCTACCGATTACCGAAACCTATCTGTCGGTTGACTGTGTGGTATTGGGGTATGACGGGGAATATATAAAAGTTCTGCTGAAAAACCGGGAGGGGAACTATAATGGTATTCCTTTCCATGATCAAAAGCTCCCGGGGAGTCTTATCGGACAGGATGAGGATCTTGATGAGGCGGCGAGTCGCGTGTTGCGCGATCTTACCGGTATTGAGTCGGTAAGTCTGGCACAGTTTAAGGCGTATGGCACGAAAGACAGAACCAAAAAGCCGCTGGACGTAAATTGGCTTGAAAAGGTTCAGAATGTACATGTGGAACGCATCGTGACTATTGCATACCTCGCGATTGTGAAGATAGGGAAAAAGGAGGAGTCCATTCCCCGCACGCATGATGCGGAATGGGTCAATATTTCTGAGGTGGGGGAGCTTGGCTTCGACCATAACCAGATACTTCTGGATGCCCTGAAAAAACTCCGTGATCTTATTGACGCGGATCCCTCTCTGGTTTTCACACTTTTACCTAAAAAATTCACGGCAAAGCAACTTCGTGACATCAACGAGCTGATCTTCAACCGACCGGTGGATGCGCGTAACTTCCATAAAAAGCTTGCGCAGACGGATTACATTGTGCCGCTCGAGGAGAAGCAGCAAGGAGTGGCACACCGTGCCGCCCGCTTCTACCGCTTTGATAAGAAACTTTATATTAAATCTCGTAAATAATAAAATATGTATTTATTAGGATATGACATTGGAAGCAGCTCGGTTAAGGCGAGTATTGTTGATGCTTCCTCCGGCAAATGCGTTGCAGCAGCGTTTTATCCTCCAACGGAAGCGGAGATAATTTCACATTGCCACGGATGGGCGGAGCAGCATCCTGAGAAATGGTGGGAGTATCTGAAGAACGCGACATCGCAGGTGTTGTCGGAATCGCGTATCAATTCGTCGGATATCAAGGCTGTCGGCATCTCTTATCAAATGCATGGACTGGTGCTTATAGACAAGGATAGGAATGTTTTGCGTCCCGCTATTATAT
>DAWBVG010000426.1:0-2244 GCA_052279865.1 Muribaculaceae bacterium | reverse complement strand
CAACAGGTCTGTGCCCGATGGAGTTGCTTATATACTTTATACTTCAGGCACCTCAGGGCGTCCGAAAGGAGTTATGGTCGAAAATCACAATGTGGTGAATTATGCAGAGGCATTCGAACAGGAGTTTCATGTAGCCCCGGGAGATGTTATGCTTCAATATTCCATCTGTTCATTCGATATCTTTGTCGAAGAGGTTTTCACTACTCTTCTTAATGGAGCAACACTAGCCATTCCTTCTAAAAAAATTCATGAAGGAAGCCTCACAGAGCTCATGGAGTTTTGTGAAAGACATGACGTTACGGAAATCAGTGGTTTCCCATATCTTCTTGCAGACATGAACCGTTACCAGTGCTATCCGTCCAAATTACGGCTGCTGATAAGCGGCGGGGATGTGATACGGGCTTCTTACATCTCCTGGCTGAAAGATCAAGATTTAATGATTTACAATACATACGGACCAAGCGAGACAACCGTATGCGCGACATATTATCGTGTAGACAATGCCGAACCACTTGACGATGGCACATATCTTATCGGTAAAGCCGTTAAAGGCGTTGAAGTAAAGATTCTTGACAAAGACCTATATGAGATTGGCGATGGTGAGACTGGTGAAATCTGCATTTTGGGTGAAGGCGTTTCTCGTGGTTATGTCGGCAATCCGGCGGAGCAGGCGAATTTCATCATTCTTCCGGATGGAAGGAGGATGTATCGCAGCGGTGATCTCGGTTATCGTCTTCCGGATGGCAACATAGCCTTTCTTCATCGCAAGGACCGGCAGGTGATGATTCTCGGCAAGCGTGTGGAGCCGGAAGAAGTGGAGAATGTGCTGAACGAATCGCCTTGTGTGGAGCGAGGTATTGTGCGGGCATTTATCGATGAAGAGGGACTGGCGTATCTCACGGCCTATTTTGTGCCGTCGCATAAAAACTGCCGGATAAGTCGGATAAAGAGGTTCCTGCGTTCCCGTCTTGCTGATTTCATGGTGCCAGAATTTTTTGTTAAAATGGAGGAGATACCGCTTACAAAACGAGGAAAGGTCAATGACCGCATTTTACCGGTAGTGATGAAGGAAGGAGGAGATATATGAAAGTGAATATGAGGGATGTTATAGTTATCCCGACATTGATGCATTGGCGCAAGGAAGTGATTGAAAACGTGTTTGGAGTGGTGCCGTCAAAAGAGTTGATGGCAGCCAACCGTATGTATTATATGAAACACATTGCCGATGGGTCGCATATCGCAATCGTAGCGGAAATCGATGATCAGGATGTAGGATGCGGTGCGATATGCCTGTCTGACGAACTACCATCACCCGACAATCCTTCAGGACGTTGTGCCTATCTGATGAATATTTATGTGCGCAAGGAATATCGAGGTCATGGAGTTGGGCATTCGATTGTATACTGGCTTGTGAAGAAAGCCCGGCAATTGGGATGCGATAAGATATATCTTGAAACAACCGATGGGGCACGTTCGTTATATAAAGACATAGGGTTTAAGGAATTGCCCGGTATTATGAAATATGCAGACATTCAGAATAGCGAATCTTGATATCAAGACGGTAAAGGAATCCACCGGTAGGATCTGTTACGTGCTTTATCCCATGGAAAGCCTTGGAGAATGGATAGAGGAAGCGGCGCAGAAGTTTGACGTGTCAATAGTGGCAATAACGGGGATGGATTGGGATGATGACCTAACTCCGTGGCGGGCGGAAGGACAACCACCAGGTTGTCCGGATTTCCGAGGTAACGCACCTTCGTTTCTGTCGACCCTTGTTACAGAGGTTGTTCCCGAAGTAGAAAGACGACTGATGATTTCCAATGATGTGGAGAGAACATTAACCGGAGTTTCTCTTTCAGGTCTGTTTACATTATGGCAATGGATGATTAATGATACATTCCACAACATAATCAGTCTTTCCGGCTCTTTCTGGTATGACGGATTTGTAAAATGGATAAAATCGCGACCGATCCCGAGAAAGACCGGGAAAGCCTATTTCCTGCTCGGCGATCAAGAAGCCAAGACGAGAGTCAAGGCTTTTCAGCCGGTACAGACCGATACGATAGAGATTGTGAACTACCTGCACGCCCATGGCATCAACGATATTTTTGAGTTAGTGCCCGGCAACCATTACCAATACGGCGAGCAACGCCTAAATCGCGCCTTCACCTGGATGTTCAGAGAAAATAAGAATTGATTCCTTGCTGTGAAACTGCAGTTGCAAGCAACAGCAGCTACGACTTG
>DAWBVG010000425.1:0-2417 GCA_052279865.1 Muribaculaceae bacterium | reverse complement strand
ATAGGGAGTGTCTGAACGAGTGTAAGGTGGATGTCGCTGGTTCCCGGTGGCATGTCAATAAGGAAATAGTCAAGATCTCCCCACCATGCATCGGAGATAAGCTGTTTTAAGGCGTTGCTTGCCATGCCTCCACGCCAAAGCACAGGTTTCTCTTTATCTACAAGGAATCCGATTGAAAGCATCTTTACTCCATATTTTTCTATGGGCTCAATCCAATCTCTCCCTTCCTTGTTTACCATATAAAGCTGCTCATCTTCAACTCCAAACATTTTAGGCATAGATGGTCCGAAGATATCTGCATCCAGTAATCCTACCTTATAACCTTTTGCTGCAAGGGCTACTGCAAGGTTGGCTGCTACCGTTGATTTGCCCACTCCACCTTTACCGGAACTTACACCTACAATATTTTTTACGCCCGGAAGCACTGCCGGTTTTGCAGGAGCTGCAGGTGTGCGTGTTTTTACGGATATATTGACATCAACATCGGGTGATATTGCAGATGCTATTGCAGCTTCGGAAGCACGCACTACTGAACGGATAAAAGGATCGGTCTGTTTGTCGAAGATCAAAGAAAAAGAAACTTTATTTCCATCGATACGGATATCGTCTTCGATCATATTGTTTTCTGCAAGGCTTTTGCCATTGCCCGGATACCTGACGGTTTTGAGCGCGTCAAGAATCAGATTGGGATATAGAGTCATGTATAATGTTTAATGTTAAATGTTAAATGTTAAATGTTAAATGTGTAATTCCTAATTTTTAATTGTTTTATCTTGTCCATGTGTAATTCCATCTGCGTGTGCGACGATGACGGAAGCTGAACGCTTTATTAAGGATTGGTTTGAGCAGACGAAATATAGGTAATGCCCACCAGAGTCTCGTGGCTTCCATTTTCTCGGCAGCTCTTCTATAGATTATTATCTCCGCGAGTTGAAAGAGACTCAGCAAACAAAACGCTGTGATTGCAGGAATGTATGCGTATATATCATATCTGTTTCCCACAAGCATATAATTTGCCACACCTATTGCTACATATAACAACAATATAATCCATTGCATGGTTGATATCGCTCCAGCCTGTAAGAATGGTTTCTGAGGGAGCCATTGCGAGGTGAAGTCGTACTGTTCCTTACACGTCCGCCACATACGTTTTGATGATTCACCCCATCCGATGGAAAGAATCGCCTCTCGGTCAAGCACCATGACAGTATTTTCAGGAGTTGCAATCTCATGAATGAAAATGTCATCATCACCGGAATGAAGATACATACTTTGCGAATACCCCTTATGCTCGAAGAAGAGCCTACGTCTGAATGCAAGATTATTCCCGTCGCCTCTATAAGGTTTTCGGGCAAGTGCATAACCTATCCATTCAGCATTTGTCAGGACCGTCACAAACTCGCGATACCATTTCCCCCAGCCCTTCATTTGCGAATAATCTAAATGTGAATAACCCAAAGATACCTCAGTAATATCAGCATTTTCGCCTCTGAAAGGTGCAATCAGTTTTGAAAGCCAACTACAGGAATGAATCTCAGCATTGGCTGTCGTTGTCACGACGATATCTCCTTTTGCTGCTTTCATTCCAAGAGTGAGTGCCAGCTTGCGGCGGCTGAGATTGTGAGAACCCGGGGGGATGAATGTTACATATACATTATCGAATCTGCGGGTGCAGCTTTCAGAAAGGATTTCATTACTCTCAGCTGTGGATTCACAAACCACAACTACTTCAAAATCGGGATAATCTTGATTTTTGAGGACATCCAGATAATCCATCAACTCCTCTTCTGGCACTTGAGAATATACTATTACAGATACTTTGGGAGCCGGCATTTCCGGTACAATATCATCATGCTGTCTGTATGACCCTACGCGGATCAGTGGACGCTCAAGCCATACAATAGTAAGGATAGAGAGCATGAGGGCTATACCTGTTAATATCCAGATCATAATGCAAATACTGAATTGTCAATTGTTGTTATTATTGCTTTTAAGCAGCTTTTGAATTCCCAAAATGTCAGAATTCAGAGAAGAAAGTTGGTTTTATAACGATGCCTACCCGTAGACGGGAATGAAACTGATTATAATCGAGTAGGTTCTCTCCATATCCATTATAATATTGCAAAAACAGATATTGATTTGATTTTTTATGAATACGCCAGTTGAATTCGAATATAGTGTTGAAATTGAAATTCCATCCCATGCGCTTAACAAGAGTGAGAGCCCATCCGAATTTTTTGTCGGGAGTTGTGACCTGTACGCCACCTTGACATATTCCGCAATATCTGAGGATATCCTTGTTGTTCTCACCATCAATTATCGGAATCCAGAATTTGGCATGCACCATCAGCCATCTATCTATTATAGTTGATCCGGAGAATGTGATTCTGTTCCAGCTGCGCGATTGAATGCTGTCT
>DAWBVG010000424.1:0-7991 GCA_052279865.1 Muribaculaceae bacterium | reverse complement strand
TATAGTATTGTCTTATTATTATGACTATGCTTCAAACAAAGCTTTCACGAAAGAGCCATGCTATGCTAACATCTACGATGCTGCCGGCAACTTCAAGAAGAGAATTGAGTGTGGTGTCGGTGCTCGCGCCGTTACATTTATCCATGAGAAAATAGCTAAATGATAGTGGAATATAGATTGGAGGGAAAAAGGAAGATGCGAATCTTTCTTACCCTATTGACAGTCGTGGCTTTCCTTGCTTCTTGCAGGGGGAGCCACGCCTCATCTTCTGCGGAAGAGGAAAATAAGACAGTACCTCTCAAATATGCGGAGAATCTTACCATAAAGGAATTCCCCGATTATACGGAGGTGACAGTGAGAAATCCGTGGGATACATTGAAGACTTTGCAGAAGTATATACTTGTGGAGCGAGACAGCGCGATGCCAAAGAATCTTCCGCAAGGCACGTTGGTAAAGATTCCGGTGACGAACGCTTTGGTGTATTCGACTGTTCACAACAGTCTTATCTCGGAACTCGGAGCGATGGATGCCATTGGAGGAATCTGCAATTCAAAGTATGTCAACGGTAAGGAGCTGAAAGCTCGTCTCGCATCGGGTAAGATCGTGGATTGCGGTGTCAGCCTTAGTCCCGACCTGGAGAAGATTATCAAACTGAATCCTCAGGTGATAATGCTTTCACCGTTTGAGAACAATGATAAGTATGCCAAGGTGGGAGAGCTTGGAATTCCGATTATCGAATGTGCCGATTATATGGAGACTTCCGCCCTCGGACGCGCCGAATGGGTGCGTTTCTACGGACTCCTTTTCGGAAAACAGGATGTTGCCGATAAGATGTTTGCCGATACCGAAAGCAATTATCTTAAGTTGAAGGAGATGGCTACGGGTCTTGCTGTGAAACCGAAAGTTATTATCGACCAGCGTTATGGTCAGGTATGGAATGTGCCGGGAGGGGTATCAACCATGGGACGACTCATAGAGGATGCCGGAGGCATCAATCCTTTCGCTTCTTACAAACAAAGCGGGAGTGTGCCATTGGCTCCGGAGAAAGTGCTTGCGGAGGCTCATGATGCGGATATCTGGTTTGTGAGATACAATCAGGAGAAAGAGAAGACGATGAAGGAACTGGGGAATGATGCGCCTGTCAACTCGCAGTTCAAGGCATACAAGGAGGGGCGCGTTTATGGCTGTAACACCCGCTATGTCGATTTCTACGAAGAGACACCGTTTCATCCCGACCGCCTCCTCGAGGATATGATCTCCGCCATGCACCCCGAACTCAGCAACCACACCACCCACCACTACTACCACCGCATGCAATAAAAATGTGGAATGTTGAAGTAGGTACCACTCGGATGATTTAGAATTAACGGCATCGCGGATTCATATACCTTTCGGCATATGACGAGAGTCGCGGATAAGTTGTCGCGAAAATCCGCGACTATCAGCTGATATCCGCGGCTCTCCGTCGGCAGGCACTGGCTGCCGAATCCGCTGTGGCTTAAACGACCTTGTGGAAATTGCTTTGAAACGATAAATCCGCGTTCAATCCGAAATATCCGCATGTCTCCCGAGATGCCATTAGGCATTAAGGGATCAGCGATGCTATTAATCATAATTCATTCACATATTTACTAATTTTATTATATTTGCAGACTGAATAAGTTCTAAAATCATGGAAAGATGCCATTAAATGAGGAGTATGTGCAGATAGGCTATGATATAATAGCATCGGCATTTGAAGTAAGAAACTCTATCGGTAGAGGATTGAGGGAGAAATTTTATGAGGGAGCCCTTGCCTATGAAATATCTCAAAAGGGATATGAAGTAAAACGACAAGTTCTAATTCCTGCAATATATAAAGGTGTAGTAGTTGAAGAAGCTTATAAAGCGGATATCATTGTGGATAATCGTGTTATAGTTGAGGTTAAAGCTGTTGGACAGATGAAGGAGAATGAATGCCGCCAGCTGCTTACCTATCTAAAAATGTCCGGCTATAAACTTGGCTATCTCATAAATTTTGGCGTTGAATTGTTTAAACCCGGTAAAGTTTCCGAATCATTGCCGTATAAAAACGGAATTTATCGATTTGTGAACAATATTTAAATGTGTGAAAATCTGAAATGATTGGAAAGATATGAAGTTTGTGATTCTTTGTGTGTCACTGGTTGTGCTGTTCTTCGCGAATCTGTTTGTGGGTTCGGTGGAGATACCTCCGCAGCAGGTGATCGACATACTTTTCAATAATGGCGATCCGGATGGTCCGCTGCGATTTATCGTGGTGGGCAGCCGTTTGCCGCAGGCGATTACTGCTGTCCTTGCCGGTGCAGCCTTGACAGTGTCGGGTCTGATGCTTCAGACAGCTTTCCGTAATCCTCTCGCCGGACCTTCCATTCTCGGTATAACGTCGGGATCAAGTCTCGGCGTGGCGTTTGTAATCCTCTTTCTCGGAGGCTCGGTATCTGCCGCCGGTTATTCGTGGGGCGGTTATGCCGCTATACTTATCGGTTCCTTCGTGGGGAGTATCGCCATCATGGGTCTTCTTCTTCTTTTCTCAATGTGGCTGAAGAATGACCTGATGTTGCTCATTGCCGGTATAATGGTAGGTTATCTCACATCTTCGGTGATAACTCTTCTCAATTATCTTTCTACCGCCGAAGGCGTGCATGGTTACGCCATGTGGGGAATGGGAAATTTCAACGGTGTGGCTCTCGGTCAGATTCCGATGTTCTCAATTGCCATAGGTGCCGGACTGTTGCTCTCAATCCTGATGGTAAAGCCACTTAACATAATCCTCCTTGGTGAAAATTATGCGTTGAATCTCGGTATCCGCATGCAGTGGGTACGCAATATGCTGCTCATCACCACCGGACTGCTGACATCTGTTGTGACGGCATTCTGCGGACCTATATCCTTTATCGGTCTTGCCGTGCCGCACGTGGTGAGGATGATTTTCCGCGTTTCCGACCATCGGATAATAATCCCGGGATGTATCCTGACGGGCGGAGTGATTGGTCTCGTCTGCAACCTGTTGTGCATCTTGCCTGAAAATATCGTGTTGCCCCTCAACGGCGTTACTCCTTTGATTGGCGTGCCGGTGATCATGTATGTTATCTTTAAAGAGCGATTTAAGAAAAGATGAAGCATACGGAAACTATAAAGGTTGAAAACCTCACCACAGGTTACAGAAATTCGAAGGGGGAGAAGTGTGTGACCAATTCTCTGTGTGCTTCCCTTTATTCCGGAGAGCTGACATGTCTTTTAGGACCGAACGGTGCCGGAAAATCCACGTTGCTGCGGACACTCGCCGGTTTTCAGAAACCATTGTCCGGCAGCATTACGGTTTCCGGCAGACCATTGTCGGATTACACCGGGCGGGACCTTGCCCGCACAATCAGTGTGGTTCTTACGGAGAAACCTCTGTTGGAAAATATGGATGTCGAGACACTTGTGGGTCTCGGTCGGGCACCATACACAGGATTCTGGGGACGATTCACACAGGCGGACAAAGAAGCCATAGACAGGGCTATTGCCTTGGCTGGCATAGAACCGTTGCGACATCGGATGGTACAGAGTCTTAGTGATGGAGAGCGTCAGAAAACAATGATTGCAAAGGCTTTTGCGCAGGAGACTCCTGTAATATTTCTTGACGAACCAACGGCATTCCTTGATTATCCGAGCAAGGTGGAGATAATGCTTCTGCTATATTCATTGGCGCATAAAATGAACAAGACAGTTTTTATGTCGACACATGATCTCGACATGGCGATGCAGCTTTCCGACCGTATCTGGCTGATGGATAAAAAGCTTGGGGTCAGAACAGGCACACATGCCGAACTGACGGAATCGGGAGATATCGAGCGTTACTTCTTGCGTCCCGGAATTAAGTTCGATAAAAATGACGGTCTTTTCAAGATTGACCTTGCATTCAAGAAACAGGCTATAGACAACGAAAACAAATCATGAAAACTAAGTCGGGGTTTATAATAGCTGCCGTTTCTTCAGGTAGCGGCAAGACCACCGTGACTAACGGTTTGTTGCGGGCGTTAGTGCGAAAAGGGTTGCATGTAGCTCCTTTCAAGACAGGTCCTGATTTTATTGATACGCAGTTCCATCGTATTGCCGCAGGAAGCGACTCAATCAACCTTGATGTCTTTATGTCTGACGAGGATCATGTCAGATACCTTTTCGACAGATATGCCGCTGGCAGCGATGTGGCGGTAATAGAGGGGGTGATGGGTTTGTTCGATGGATATGATTGTCGCAAGGGTAGTGCGGCGCATATCGCGGAACTTACCTGTCTGCCGGTGGTTCTCGTAATCAATGCCGCTTCATCTGCCTATTCCCTCGCAGCTGTGCTTTCCGGTTTTAAGAATTTTGATAAGCGAATAAAGATCGCCGGGGTAATATTCAACAATGTCGCATCTGAAAATCATCTTCGTCTTCTTAAGAAAGCAGCCGAAGATGCAGGAGTATCATTCCTTGGATACCTGAAGAGGAATCCGAACATGACGGTGCCATCGCGGCATTTAGGATTGTCATTGGGCGATGACGACATGATTGAAAATTTTGTCGATTGCGCTGCAGACGCTGTGGAAGGGGGCATAGACATCGATTTGTTATTACACCTTACGAAGATAGATAAAGTTGCAAAAAACGTAGACACGTTGATGGCAGATGAACGAAATGAAGGCGCCGGTTCTTTCCGCAAGATTGCAGTGGCATATGATGAGGCATTCAACTTTGTCTATCCTGAGAATCTAAGGGCGTTGGAAAATAATCCACGTTTCGGGGGTGAGATAATTAGATTTTCTCCTTTGCGCGATGCGAGAATGCCGGATGCGGATTTCCTTTATCTCCCCGGTGGTTATCCGGAACTCTATGCCGAGAGGCTTGCTGCTAATGCCACAATGAGAGAATCCATCAAGGATTATATTGAACGCGGAGGATTTGCTTTTGCCGAGTGTGGAGGAATGTTGTATCTTAGCGAGGAGATTGACGGTTATGAGATGTGCGGATTGCTGCCCGCGAAGGCTACAATGGAGAATGGCCGCCTGCATTTGGGTTATAGAACCGTAAAAACGAAAAACTTTACAATCCGCGGGCATGAATTTCATTATTCTTCCGTTATTGAGGATGAGACGCGGATAAAGGAATATCTATATCCGGCGGGGCAATTTGATGTAAGAGGTAATGAGGTCGATACTCCTGTTTACCGTTATAAAAATGCTATTGCCGGATATACTCATATGTATTGGGGAAATAACGATGTTGATATAAACGGATTTTATGAGGATTTATACACGCAGAGGTGATTCCGGAACGACCGGAATACATGGAGGCATGAGGGTGCCGAAAACTGATGCCCGCATTGAAGCCAACGGCACGATCGATGAACTGAACAGTATCATCGGGATAGTCAGAAGTTTTATTGATGATGGCGAGAAGGATGATATACTTCGTGAGATTCAGGTGAACCTGATGACAACGATGAGTATTGTTGCCACCCCCTCTGAATTGCGCGACATAAATCCTCGTCGGTTGCCTGTTGACGCTGTGGAATCTTTAGAGATGAAACTTGATGCCATCACGGAGAAGGGTTGCATGAGCCAGGAGTTTGTACTTCCCGGTGGTTGCAAGGCGGCTGCGTTTCTTCATCAGGCACGCACGGTTTGCCGCCGTGCCGAACGACAGTTGTGGCGTTTGAATGAACAGGATAAGGTTGAGGAGGATGTGATGAGATATGTTAACCGTCTCTCTGATCTTTTCTTCGCAATGGCACGTGAGGTCAATTGCGATGAAGGGGTGGATAATGAGAGATGGAAACGATTCGGGAAAGCCGGTTTATTGGAATAATAATGGAAAAACTTAGACCCATAATGCTTGGAGGCACAGGGAGTGATGTCGGCAAGAGCGTGCTGGTGGCTGGATTGTGCCGCATATTTCTACAAGACGGATATCATCCGGCTCCTTTCAAGGCGCAGAATATGGCGCTGAATTCATATGTTACCCCCGACGGACTTGAGATCGGTCGCGCACAAGCTGTGCAGGCAGAAGCGGCGGGAGTGGAATGCATGGCGGAGATGAATCCGGTGCTTCTTAAACCATCGGGCAACAGAACCTCGCAGGTTGTACTCAACGGCGTGCCGGTAGGCAACAAGGATGCTTACGATTATTTCAAAAAAGAAAACAAGGAGCCGCTGCGTAAGGAAGTGCAAGCGGCTTTTGACAGATTGAGCGCAAAATACAATCCTATCGTGATGGAGGGAGCCGGCAGTATTGCCGAGTTGAATCTTCGCGACACGGATATCGTGAACATGTCGATGGCAAGTTATGCGGATGCCGCCGTGATACTCGTTGCTGATATCGACCGGGGTGGTGTTTTCGCTTCGGCTTATGGTTCTATCATGCTTCAGACAGAGGATGACAGGCGTCTCATAAAGGGAATCATCGTTAATAAGTTTCGCGGTGACGAGAAACTCTTTGAAGCGGGTCGCAGGCAAATGGAAGAGGTTTGCGGTGTACCGGTGATAGGAGTTGTGCCTTATCTTGATGATATTCACATCGAGGAGGAAGATTCTGTGTCTTTGATGAAGAAGTCCACAACTCATACAGAAGACAACAAGATCAATGTAGCCGTGGTGGCTACCCCGCATCTTTCAAATTTTACTGATTTCGACACTATATCGCGTGATTCGCGGGTTCACCTTTATTTCACTTCCGATCCAGAGGAATTGAGATTGGCGGATGTGATTGTCCTTCCGGGCAGCAAGAACACTATTTCTGATTTACGAGCTATCCGTAAGAATGGTTGCGCTGCAGCTGTCATAGAAGCTTCTCGTTGCGGACGCACGGTGATGGGCATTTGCGGCGGTTACCAGATGATGGGAGAGGAAGTCAATGATCCGGATGGTGTAGAGGGAGAGATAACTTCAGAGCAGGGATTGGGATTGCTTCCTGCGCGAACAGTGCTCAAAGGAAATAAGACAGTGAGACGAGTGGAATTCACGCTGGATGGTTGCGAAAATGCCGGTAATGTCATCAATGAAGGTTACGAAATTCATATGGGTGAGACCGAAGTATCTCCCTCGGCACAATCTTTGGCAACTAAGATTGATGGTGAAAAGGATGGATGTCTTATCGGCGACAGGATTATGGGAAGCTATATACATGGTATTCTTGATAACCCAGGAGTTATTGATTTTTTGCTCAAACCTCACGCAGAAAAGAAAGGGTTGCCTTTGAAAGGGAATGTGGAACCTTATCGCAAATATAAGGAGAGGCAATATGACGCACTTGCCGAAAGATTGAGAAAATGTCTCGATATCGATCTTTTGTATAAAATAATGCAGGCGGAGAGAATAGGAGGAGCTGTAAAATGATAGAAGGGCATGGAGATGATCTCTATCGGTTTGGAGACAAGGTAAAATATAATTTCAGCACGAATATAATCTCAGGTGTGGATCACACTGGATTGATACGTCACCTGCAGTCGGCAATGACTAAAATCGGCAGCTATCCCGAGCCGGCACCTTTTTCTCTTGAGAGAAAGATAGCCGACAAAATAGGTGTGGATGCCACAAATGTAGTTGTGACCAATGGCGCTACAGATGCAATGTATCGTATCGCGCATATATTCGAAAGATGTAAATCGGCAATAAGGATTCCGACATTCCGGGAGTATCAGGATGCTTGTCGCTCCTTTCAACACGACATCCTTTTTGTAAAGGATATTAAAGAGATATCGGATGAGACAGATCTCATTTGGTTGTGTAATCCCAATAATCCCACTGGAGAGGTATTGAGTAAGTCTTTGATACTTGGTTTCGCGAACAGTCGGAAATCGCATAAAGATTCATGGATAGTTGTTGATCAGGCGTATGCTGACTATACTTTGGAAAACGTTATGACTCCCCAGGAAGCGGTTAATGCAGGCAACATAGTGCTGATGAGTTCGCTGACCAAGCGGTATGCCGTGCCGGGCTTGAGGATAG
>DAWBVG010000423.1:0-2830 GCA_052279865.1 Muribaculaceae bacterium | reverse complement strand
CAAGAAAGAGGAACTTATCATTTGTTTGTGCTGCAGTTGCAAGCAACAGCAGCTACGTCTTGATACTCACCTTAGAGGCGCGCCAATTCACCCTTTTTACTTATAACTTATAACTTCTTACTTGATTAAGCTCCGTTCGGTAAATCGGAATTTATTTAATTTTGTTTTCTAATTTTGGCACGGTAATTGTTATATAGTTTATAAGTCAACTTTCGCATAATAATTGCCGATATGTAGACGTTATAAATTTCTTCATATACGTCATCATATAGGTTTTGCGAAACTTAATTAATAAGGTATAATAGATGAACAACGATTTTTCAAAGCAATTCAGACCTATTCTGGAAATCGGTTATGAGGAGGCAAAAAGATTTGAGTCTCACTATATCTCCTGCGAGCATCTGATGCTCGGGGCAATCAAGAACAGGGAAGGTTATGCATATCGTATTCTGTCGCAATTGAAAATTCCGATTGACAAGATAACGGAAGAGTTAGAGGAATATCTTTCGGAACCGCATGCTTCTGTTGAGACTACCTCTCTGTTTGAACAACAGTATCAGATCAGTCTGGCAGCCATCCGTCATCTTCAGCTTGCCATGTCGGAGGCTCGGAAAATGAATTCTAAAATAATCGGCAGTGAGCATATTCTCCTTGCCTTAATTCACGATAACAGAGGAATGGACAGTGAAATACTTAAGCAGATAAAGGAGGAATATCTTAATTTTGATATTTCCATCCAAGCGATCGGAGGTTTTGAGATGCCGCCTCAGATGGGTAAGGGATTTTCGTCGGATGATGAGGATGATGAGGACTTCCCCTCTGGTCCGATGGGAAATCCTAAAAAGGAGAATCCCCGTTCTTCTGAACGTGCCGGTAAGGATAGAGCGAAGAGTGACACGCCGGCGCTTGACAAATTCGGTTACGATATGACCAAGGCTGCCGCAGAAGGCAGATTGGATCCGGTAGTCGGGCGAGAGAATGAGATTGAACGTCTTGCACAGATTCTTTCAAGACGAAAGAAAAATAATCCTGTTTTGATAGGTGAGCCGGGTGTCGGTAAGTCTGCGATCGTCGAAGGACTTGCACTGAGAATTATTCAGCGCAAGGTGTCGCGTGTTCTTTTTGACAAACGTGTCATTGGTCTTGACCTTGCTGGAATGGTTGCCGGTACTAAATACCGCGGGCAGTTCGAAGAAAGAATTAAGGCTGTGCTTGATGAGCTGACAAAGAATCCGGACATAATTCTGTTTATTGACGAGATTCATACGATAGTCGGAGCCGGCAGCGCTCCCGGCACTATGGATGCTGCAAACATTCTTAAACCTGCGTTGGCTCGAGGTGAAATACAATGCATTGGAGCGACAACTCTTGATGAATACCGTCAGAACATCGAAAAAGACGGTGCTCTTGAACGCCGATTCCAAAAGGTGATGGTTGAACCCACTACACCGGAAGAAACGTTGGAAATCCTCCGTCAGGTGAAAGAGAAATATGAGGCGCACCATAATGTGAATTATACAGATGATGCGCTTGAGGCTTGTGTCAATCTTACTGAAAGATATGTGAGCGACCGCAATTTCCCCGACAAGGCACTTGATGCTTTGGATGAAGCCGGAAGCCGCGTTCATATTACAAACATTGTTGTTCCTGAAGAGATTGAGAAACTTGAGAAAGAGGTTGATGCATTGACGCAGGATAAGCTGAATGCTGCGAAATCTCAGGATTATGAATTGGCGGCTTCTTTACGCGATCAGGTAGTTACAAAGAAAAACGAACTTGAGGAAGCTAAGAAAGAGTGGGAAAAATCTCTTGACAGCGATCGTCAGGAAGTTGATGGTGAGAAAGTAGCGGAGGTTGTGGCAATGATGACCGGCGTTCCGACACAGCGTATTGCTCAGGCAGAAGGTGCTCGTCTCCTTGAGATGGGCAATAGTCTGAAAGGTGCCGTAATCGGTCAGGATGACGCCATAAAAAAAGTTGTCAAGGCTATTCAGCGCAATAGAATAGGACTTAAGGATCCGGATAAACCGATAGGAGTGTTTATGTTCCTCGGTCCGACGGGTGTAGGTAAAACTCATCTCGCAAAAAAACTTGCGGAATATCTGTTTGATTCATCTGATTCATTGATAAGAATGGATATGAGTGAGTTTATGGAAAAATTCACTGTCTCCCGTCTTGTCGGAGCACCTCCGGGATATGTAGGATATGAAGAGGGTGGACAGTTGACAGAGAAAGTGCGTCGTCGACCATATTCTGTAGTGCTTCTTGATGAGATTGAGAAAGCACATCCGGATGTTTTCAATCTGTTACTTCAGGTTATGGACGAAGGCCGTCTTACAGACTCGTTGGGTCGAAAGATAGACTTCAAGAACACAATCCTGATCATGACCAGCAATGTCGGATCTCGTCAGTTGAAAGATTTTGGCGGAGGTGTCGGCTTTAATACAGAGGTCGTTACCAAAGAGCAGGCTCACAATGTTATTTCAAAGGCTTTGAACAAGGCATTCAGTCCGGAGTTCTTGAATCGTGTTGATGACATAATAATGTTTGATCAATTGTCGAAAGAATCCATATTCAACATTATAGATATCGAGTTGAAGGATTTCTATAAGAGGATTGAAAAATTGGGATTCAAACTAACTTTGTCTGACAATGCAAAGACATTTATTGCCGATAAGGGATATGACAAGAATTTTGGTGCCCGCCCACTGAAAAGGGCTATCCAAAAATATCTTGAAGACGAACTTGCTGAAATGTTATTGCAACTCAATGCCGATGGAAAATTCGGCGGCACAATAGAGGTTGACCATATTCAAGGAGAGGATAAACT